>DASPMT010000148.1:0-17491 GCA_035626935.1 Phycisphaerales bacterium
GGCGGGTCGGGGGCAAGAAGGCGAGCAAGTGCCTGCACGGCGGCGGCGCGTTCGTGTGGCCGCTCATCCAGGACTACGCGTACCTGTCGCTCGAGCCCATGGTGATCGAGATCCCGCTCCAGGGGGCCTTGTCGCTCAACAACATCCGCGTGAACGTGCCCAGCACCTTCACGGTGGGCATCTCGACCGATCCGGTGCTCATGAACAACGCGGCCGAGCGTCTGCTGTACCTGACGCTCGACCAGATCCGCGAGCAGGCCCAGGACATCATCCTCGGCCAGCTCCGCCTGGTCATCGCGACCCTCACGATCGAGGAGATCAACAAGGACCGCGAGAAGTTCATGAACCTGATCAACGAGAACGTCGGTCAGGAGATCAACAAGCTCGGGCTCTACCTCATCAACGTCAACATCCGCGACATCACCGACTCCAGCGGCTACATCGAGGCCATCGGCAAGCGGGCCGCCGCCGAGGCCATCCAGCGCGCCAAGGTCGAGGTCGCCCAGCAGGAACGCGAGGGCGCCGTCGGCGAGGCGCTCGCCGTCCGCGAACGGACCGTCAAGGTCTCGGCCGAGCAGGCAGCCAGCGTCGAGGGCCAGAAGCTCGCCGAGCAGAAACAGCGCGTCGCCGTCGCCGCGCTCGAGGCCGAGGCGGCCAAGGGCGAGGCGACCGCCAAGCGTGACCGCGACATCGCCGTCGCTCAGCGCGAGGCCGAGCGCGTCGCAGCCAGCAAGCAGGCCGAGCAGGAGCAGCGCGTCAAGGTCGCCATGGCCGAGTCCCAGGCGATCCTGGGCGAGAACGACGCCAAGCAGCGCGTCGCCGAGTCGGGCGCCAAGCTGGCCGAGGTGCAGGCCGAAGCACGCCGCCGGGCCGATGTCGCCACCGCCAAGGCGCAGGAGGCTGTTCTGATCGCACAGCGTGACCAGGAACTGGCACGCCTGGCGAAGGAGGACCTCGCGCCGCAGGAAATCGAGAAGAAACGCATCGAGATCGCCGCCGAAGCCGAAGCCGAAAAGCGCCGGCGCGAAGCCAAGGGTGAGGCCGACGCGACCCTGATGAAGTATGAGGCCGAGGCGACCGGTACCCAGAAGGTAATGGAAGCAAAGGCCGAGGGCTACCGGCGCCTGATCGAAGCGTGCGGCAGCGACCCCGCGGTCGGTCCCACGCTGCTGCTGATCGAGCAGCTCCCTCAGCTTGTCGAAGCGCAGGTCAAGGCGATCCAAGGCCTCAAGATCGACAAGATAACGGTCTGGGACACCGGCACCAACGGCGCTACCGGTCGCAACGCCACCGCCGATTTCCTCTCCGGCATGGTCGGCAGCCTCCCCAAGCTGCACGAGCTTGCCAACCAGGCGGGCATCAAGCTGCCATCGGCGTTGGGCGAGGTGATGTCCCGCGGCGACGGAGTCGTCAGCCGCGAGAGCAGCGGGGGCGGCAAGCCCCAGCGCGACGCCGACAAGCATTAGACCAGACCCCGCGCATCCGCCAACGCGGAAGCGCGGCCTTTAGGAACGACCATCCAGGTAGCTGTGCTCTGCCCGGTGTTTATCGGAGGTCTTGGCGCCGGGCGTCTCGTGCTGGCGAGCTCGCCTGGCACGCAGGAGGTGGACGTCGGCTTGCCCCCGAAAGGCGAGGCGCGCACCAGCCGCGCACAGACCGACCGCGTCATTTGACCCGTGCGCGCAAACGCCGCCGGGCGGTACACTCATGGGCACCGGAGCGACCCCTTGCCCCAAGACACCCCCGCCCCCCACGAAGTTACCCAGCTCCTCAACGCGGCCAGCGGCGGCGATTCGCGCGCGGCCGAAGAGCTGCTGCCGCTGGTCTATCAGGAGCTCCGCAAGCTCGCCCGCGCCCGCATGGCTAACGAAGCCCCGGGCCAGACGCTCCAACCCACCGCGCTGGTGCACGAGGCGTACATGCGGCTGATCGGCGACGCGAACGTCACCTGGGACGGGCGCGGCCACTTTTTCGGCGCAGCCGCCCGCGCCATGCGGCGCATCCTCGTCGAGCGGGCTCGCTCGCGCAACCGCATCAAGCGCGGGGGCGACCGCCAGCGTGAAGTCCTCTCCGACGATATGGCCGTCGCCAGCGGCAGCGAGCGGGACGACGAGCAGCTCGTCGCCCTCGACGGCGTGCTCCAGAAGCTCGAGGCGTACGACTCCCGCAAGTGCGACGTCGTGATGCTCCGCTACTTCGCGGGTCTCTCGATCGAGGAGACCGCCGCGGCGCTTGGCGTCTCCCCCGCGACGGTGAAGAACGAGTGGGCCTTCGCCCGCGCCTGGCTTCACCGCGAGATGGCCAAGCAGAACACCGCCGACGGGGACAAGGAGTCCGACGGCAAGTGACCCCTGAACGCCAGAGGCTGGTCGAGGAGATCTTCCTCGCCGCCATCGAGGCCGGCGCGGAGCGGTGGCCGTCCGTCGTCGAGGCTCGCTGCGGCAGCGACACCGAGCTGCGGGCTGAGGTCGAGGGGCTGCTCGGCTGCCACCAGGACGACAAGGGCGAGGGTGTGCTCGACCGCGCCGCCCCCGTCGGCCAGAGCCTGCTGCAGGGGTTCGAGAAGATCGCGCTGGGCGAGGTGCCGATGCCCCCCACGGGCAAAATCGGGCACTACAAGATCAGCCGCGTGCTGGGCGCCGGCGGCATGGGCGCCGTCTACGTCGGCGAGCAGGACCGCCCCCGCCGCACCGTCGCACTCAAGGTCATCCGTCCGGGCTACCGCAGCGAGCAGGTGCTCAAGCGCATGGAGCACGAGGCCGAGCTCCTCGGCCGCCTTCAGCACCCGGGCATCGCCCAGATCTACGAAGCGGGCACCGCCGACGCCTGGGGTCAGGGTCCGCAGCCGTTCTTCGCGATGGAGCTGGTCGACGGCCCTCCCATCACCGAGTACTGCAACAACAAGAAGCTCGGCACACGCGAGCGGCTCCGCCTGATGGCCGGCGTGTGCGACGCCGTCCAGCACGCCCACCAGCGCGGCGTGATCCACCGGGACATCAAGCCGGGGAACATCCTCGTCGGCGCCGACGGCCAGCCAAAGGTGCTCGACTTCGGCGTCGCCAGGGCCACCGGCAACGGGCTGTACACAAACACGCTCCACACCAGCGTCGGCCAGATGATCGGCACGCTCCCTTACATGAGCCCCGAGCAGGTCGCCGCCGACCCCGACCAGATCGACACCCGCACCGACGTCTACGCCCTTGGCGTGGTCATCTACGAGCTGCTCACCGGCCAGCTCCCCCACAACCTCCGCAACAGGCCGATCCCGGAAGCGGCGCGCGTCATCCGCGACGAGGAGCCGACGCGGCTGGGCGCCGTCCGGCGCGACCTGCGAGGCGAGATCGAGATCATCGTCGCCCGCGCGATGGAGAAGGACAAGTCGCGCCGCTACGCCTCGGCCGCCGAGCTCGCCGCGGACATCCGCCGCTACCTCGCGGGCGAGCCGATCTGGGCCAAACGCGACTCGGGCTTCTACGTCATCCGCAAGACGCTCATGCGACACAAGGGCGTCGCGGCCCTGCTGCTGCTGCTGTTCGTGCTCGTCGCCGGCTTCGGCGTCTTCGCCAGCGTCCAGGCGGCCAGGTTCCGCGATAAGGCCTTCGACGAGGGGCTCGCCCGCGCACGCGCCGACGGCGCACTCAAGCGAGCCCAGAACGAGTCTGTCCGCAGCGAGACCCTCAACGCCGAGCTCAACCGCCAGCTCTCCGCCAGCGTCATCGAGCGCGGGCGCCTGGAGGCCATCGCCGAGAACGGCGCCGGCGCCGAACGCTTCCTGTGGCCCGCCCTGTTCAAGGACCCCGCCGACGACGCCGCGATGTGGGCCCTCCGCGAGCTCTACGGCCGGTTTCCCTGCGACTGGGACACCCGCGTGCGCACCTGGCTCAGCGGGCTGTCGGTGCGCGGCGGCAGGCTCGCGGTGTGCGACCGCGCCGGCGGCCTCAACGTGCTCGACGCCGACACCGGCGCCATTCTCGCGACGGTCCCTGGCGCCGCCGACGTCAGCCCGACGGGCGCCATGAGCGTCTGCTTCATCGCCGACGATCTGATCGTGATGATGGGGGTCGACGGGACCGGCCGTGTGTTCTCGTGCAAACCGCCCGCCCTCATCGAGCTGTTCGACTGGCCGGCCCACACCAGCGCGGTCTATGCGTGCCAGACCAACCCGTCGGGTGACACCCTCGCCACCGCGAGCGCCGACGGCAACGTCCGCCTGTGGAGCGTCCCGGGCATGACCCTGCTCCGCACCATCGACTGCGGCGCCGCCGGCAGTCCCTTCAGCGTCGCCTTCTCTCCCGACGGCACACTGATCGCCGCCGGAGGACGCGACGGCGCGATCCGTGTATGGACCATTGTCGACGGCGCGCCGGTCCGAAAGATCGAGACGGGCCTGAGCGCCGTGACCGCCCTGTTGTTCTCGCGAGACGGGAACACCCTTTATTCCGGCGGCAACGACAGGCGGGTTGACGGTTGGCGTCTGGCCGACGGCGCCCGCGTCGCCGGACTGGGCGCCAGCCCCGGCGACGTGCGCGGCATCGCCTACGGCCCCGCCTCGCCTGAGCAGGAAGAAGTCCGCTTTGCCGCCGTTGGACACCTGGGCGCACGGATCATCACCCAGTCACCCACGCCGCAGTCGCGCCTCCTTGCCTTCAACGTCATCGGCATTACCGACGGCGCATGGCACGGCCATCGCTTCATCACCGTCGGCAACGACGGGCACGTCCGCTGCTGGGACGCCCGGCCCAACCCCGCCCAGATCACGCTGCGCCCGCACCGCAGCTGGGTGTTCAGCACCGAGTTCTCACCCGACGGCCGGCGCCTGGCGACGACGGGGGGCGACGGCATCGTCCGCATGTGGGACCCGCGCACCGGTGAGCTCCACTGGGAGCGTTCCGTTAACAACCTCGAACCCACACCTTCGCGCCCGGCGCCGCGCACGCGCATGCTCCGCTGGGTCTCTCCCGAGCTCTTCGTCACCGCCGCCGTCGACGGCATGCTCCGTTACCACGACGCGTCCGACGGCAGGGTGCTGGAGACCGTTGCCGCCGGAAAGGGCGAGATGTTCGCGCTCGCCGTCAGTCGCGACGGCACCCGCATCGCCACCGCCTGCACCGACCGAGCCGTCAGGGTCTGGAACGCCCAGACGCGGAAGCTCGACTGGGAAGCAACCGGGTTGCAGGTCTTCGCCCGCGGCGTGGCGTTCAGCCCCGATGGGACCCGCCTGTATAGCGGCGGCGCCAACGCCGGCGTCACCGTTTGGGACACAGCCACCCACCAGCGCGTCACGGTACTGCCCACAAGCACCCCTCCGTGGTCGATCGCGGCAAGCCCGGACGGCAAGCGCATCGGTGTCGGCACGATGGAAGCTGGCGTCGACATCATCGAGCTCGAGACGGGGACGCGCCTTGGCGGACCCAGCGGTCACCTGCGCGTGGTGGCCAGCGTCGTCTTCAGCCCCGATTCGGAACTGCTCTTCTCCGGCGGTGACGACGGGACCGTCAAGGTATGGGAGGCGTCGCGCGCCCGGCTGCTGAGCACCATCGAGAGCGGACTTGGCGAAGTACCCTCCGTCGGCCTGAGCCCCGAAGGGTCTCTGCTGGCCTTCGGCTGCCAGGGGCGGACGGCCATCGTCCGCGACCTCTATTACCACGACCGACACGTCGCCGCGATGCTCGAAACAGCCATCCTGCAGTACGGCAAAGGCTTCCCGGAGGAGAATCTGCAATACCTCCGTCGCCGCGCCATGGCCGAACGGCTCCGCGCCGGTCAATCCAGTGGCTCCACGAAGTCCACGCGCGATTGAGGGCGCCGGCGGGCGCCCACGCGTCTGAAGGGGAGCGGCTGCCACTCCTGGACGGTCGCTGATCGGGGTGCCGCTGAGGCGAACACCCCTGTCTTGGCTTGCCGCGGGTGTTATTGGTCCCGGCAAGGGAACCTGCTTGCAACACATGCGTCTTGCAGTCAGTATCAAGGTGCCTGCCCGTAAGGGTGTTGCGGCTTGAGGCACCGAGGGAGGGTCGTGTGGGATCGCGTGGAGCGCTGGAAATGAAGAACCGGGTTGTCCTCTCCTCACTCCTTTCTCTGTTGGTCGCTGTCAACGGGTGCGCGTCATCCAGCCCCGACGCGCCCAGCCGGTCCGCCCTGCGCAAAGAGCTCGACGCGGCGATGCGCTCCGCCGTCGACACCGACGACCCCGAGATCCACCGCCTGCTGCACACCGACCGCCCCTGGCTCCCCAGCGGCCCGCCCCCGGGCTCGACCGACATGGCCCCGTTCGCGGCCTGCTTCGACCCCGACTTCCCGCCGTCGAACGAGACCATCGCCCACGTCAACGCTCTAATCCGCAACTCGCTCGCCAAGTACAACGCCGTCGACCGCTGGCAGAACACATCCATCAACGGGCCTGTCTCCGCCGGCAACCCCATTACCCTCCGCGTCAGCCTGGTGCCCGACACCGTCAACGCGCCCGACCTGAACGGCGTGCAGGGTCCCAGCACGCTCTTCGCGACGATGGACCAGAAGTTCGGCGGTAACCGCTCGCTGTGGATCAGCAAGATCCAGGCCGGCTTCAACCGCTGGGCCGCCATCACCGGCGTCAGCTACGTCTGGGTCACCGCGCCCGGCGTCGACTGGGACGACGGCGCGGCGTGGGGCTTCGGCGGCAACGCCACCCGCGGCGACGTGCGCATCGCCATGCGCGCGATGGACGGCCAGAACGGGGTCCTCGCCTTCAACTCTTACCCCGACAACGGTGACATGGTCCTTGACAGCAGCGAGAACTGGCAGAGCTCCTTCAACGACTACCGCTTCCTGCGCAACATCATCATGCACGAGCACGGGCACGGCCTGGGGCTCGCCCACGTCTGTCCCATCACCAACAGCAAGCTCATGGAGCCGAACTACTCCGGCGCCTACGACGGACCGCAGCAGGACGACCTCCGCGGCATCCAGTTCCGCTACGGCGACGCCAACGAGCCCAACAACTCCCTCGGGACCGCCACCGCGATGGGCTCGGTGAACCCCGGCCAGACGTTCACCATCGGAACCGTTCCCTCGCCGGCGATCTCCAACGGCTCGCTCGCGTCGCTCACCAACCAGACCGATCAGGACTGGTACCGCTTCGACCTGACCGCCCCGGCGCTGGTGTCGGTCACCGCTACGCCGCTGGGCACGACGTACGACGCGAACTCCCAGAGCGGGAGCAACTGCCCCAGCGGCAACCCCGTCAACGCCCTGTCCCAGGCCGACCTGGCCGTCGCGGTGGTGTCGGCGAACGGCGCCGCCACACTCGGCGCCGCCACCGGCAACGGACCGGGCGTCGCCGAGACCGCCGCCAGCACCCTTGTCCCGGGCGGCGTTCCGTTCTTCGTGCGCGTCTACAACTCGAGCACCGCCAGCCAGAGCCAGATGTACCGGCTCACCGTCACCACCGGCAATACCTGGACGTTCACCGCCAGCGACGGAACGTTCACCGACGGCGTCCACCTGGCTTGGACCGCCATCCCCAACGCCGCCTACACCCTCTTCCGCAGCGAGAGCAACATCCGCGAGACGGCCATGGCGCTCGGCAGCGTCCCCGGCACCTCGTTCATCGACGGCACCGTCAACCCCGGCACCGTCTACTACTACTGGCTCCGCGTCGCGCAGAACGGCAACGCGCCGATGGACATCGCAGGCGCCGAGGCCGGCTCGGCTTCCCCCTGCCGCGCCGACCTCGGCAAGCAGGGTGGCCTGGCGGGTTTCGACAACGAGCTCGACAACAACGACTTCGTCGTCTTCATCAACTACTTCTTCAACGCCGACCAGCGCGCCGACTTCGCCAGCACCGGCGGCGTCGCTCCGGGCGACGGCGCCCTGAACAACAACGACTTCATCGGCTTCATCGACGCCTTCTTCGCCGGCTGCTCGTGACCCCTGCGGCACGCGCAGAACCGGCGACCTCAGCCCCTTACACTCCCCGCCGTGTCGAGGCTGAGCGAGAAACCCGCCAGGAACGCCTCCAAGCCCGGAGGCAAGCCGAAGGCGGTCGCTCACGCGAGGGCTTTGACTGACGGTCCCGTCCTGCCGTGGCAGCAAAGGCCAGACCCCGACACCCGCGTCTACATCGGTGACTGCCGCGAGGTCCTGCCGCGGATCCCCGACGTCGCCCGCGCCGAGGTCGATCTTGTCTTCGCTGACCCGCCCTTTAACTGGAACCGCGACTACGACCGGTGGAAGGAGGACGGCAAGTCCGACGCGGAGTACCGAACCTGGCAGGACGGCATGCCGCGCGAGGACTACCTCGATTTCACGTACGCGTGGATCGATGCGTGCGTGAAGGCCCTCAAGCCGACCGGTTCGCTCTTCATCAACATCCCCGACGACACCGCCGCCGAGATCGTCTGCTTCCTCAAGGGGCACATGCCCGGACGCACGCCGTCCCGCCCGATGTTCATGGTCAACTGGTGCGTCTGGCACTACCGCTTCGGGCAGAACCGCACCGAGTCGTTCATCAACAGCAAGGTGCACTGCCTCTACTTCGCCCCCCACCCGGCGCGACGGACGTGGAACCCCAAGGAGGTCCTCGAGCCATCGGACCGCGCCACCACGTATTTCGACCCCCGCACCCAGAGCAAGAAGGACGGCATGCCCCCCGGCATGCGCATCCCCATGGACGTCTGGTACGGGCCCTACTGGGGACGCATCCAGGGGAACAACACTGAGCGCCGCGGCAAGCACGACAACCAGCTCCCCGAGGCATACCTCAACCGCGTCATCCGCTGCGCGTCCAACGAGGGTGACCTGGTGCTCGACCCGTTCCTCGGAAGCGGCACCACGGGCGTCGTCGCCCGCGCGCTGGGCAGGCGTTTTATTGGCTGCGAGTACAGCGCCGCCAACGCCCAGAGCGCCTGGACCCGTGTCGCCGAGCTCGGGCCCGCCCGACCGCTCGATACCTACCAAGGCCTCAGCACCGCGATCCACAAGCCGCGGCGCGTCGGACGCACGAAGAAAAAGTGACCGGCTAAACGAGCGCGCCAACGCCCCTTCACGCCGCCTTCACTGGCGCGGGGCTCCGTGGTGAAAACCACTCCACAGGAGCCCTCCATGCCCGCGAACCTCTCCGGCAAAACGGTCGCCATCCTCGTCGCCGACGGCTTCGAGCAGGTCGAGTTCACATCGCCGCGCGAAGCCCTCGAGAAGGCCGGCGCCAAAACGGTGATCGTCTCCCTTAAGCCCGGCAGGGTCCAGGGTTGGAAGCACCACGACAAGGCCGATACGTTCAAAGTCGATAAGACCGTCACGCAGGCCCGGGCCGACGACTACGACGCCCTCCTGCTCCCCGGCGGCGTCGCCAACCCCGATCAGCTCCGCGCGGACCCCAATGCCGTCGTCTTCGTCCGGGACTTCTTCGAGCAGCACAAGCCCGTGGCCGCCATCTGCCACGGCCCCTGGACCCTGATCGACGCCGGTGTGGTGAAGGGCCGGCGCGTCACCTCCTACCCCTCCATCAAGACCGACCTGATCAACGCAGGCGCCGAATGGACCGACGAAGAGGTCGTCGTCGACAACGGCCTGGTGACCAGCCGCAACCCCGGCGATCTGCCCGCCTTCAATGCCAAACTGGTGGAAGAGGTCGCAGAGGGAATCCACGCCAGCCAGCGTGCCTGAACGCAGGCGACGCCCGCCCAGGCTTGCGTTGGATGCGCCTCCCCCGCGCGCCTCAGTAAAAACCCTGTATATACAGGGGGATGCTTCGATATTCATCGAACCGTCATCCCGGTCCGTTCGTAAACTCAGAGCCTCGATCATTCGAGGGCTCATTGGGAGGTCTATGCGGACCCTGATCGCCATCCCGGTTTACAACGAAGAGAAGTACGTCCCGCGCGTGCTCGCAAGCGTCATCGAGCACGCACCCGGCTCGACCAGGGACATTGTGGTTATTGACGATGGCTCAACCGATCGAACTTCGGCCCTGGTAGAAAAGTTCCCCGTCGGCCTGATCCGCCACCAGCGGAACCTCGGCTACGGCGCCTCGATCATCGACGCCTTTCATTACGCCACCCGCGAGGGGTACGACTGGGTCATCACCATGGACTGCGACGAGCAGCACGAGCCCGCCCGCATCCCATTCTTCGTCGCCGAGCAGGCCCGCACCAGCGCCGACATCCTCAGCGGCTCGCGCTACATCGCCTCGATGGACGAGGCGACGACGCCGCCCGCCGACCGGCGCGCCATCAACGTCACCCTCACTGAAGAGGTCAACCGCCGGCTCGGCTTTGAGCCTCCCCTTACCGACACCTTCTGCGGCTTCAAAAGCCACCGCGTCTCCGCCCTGTCGCGCCTCGCGCTGACCGAGACCGGTTATGCCTTTCCGATGCAGTTCTGGGTCCAGGTCGCCGCGGCACGCATGGCCGTAAGCGAGATCCCCGTCAAGTTGATCTACAAGGACCTCACCCGCAGCTTCGGCGGCGCCCTCAACGACCCGACGACGCGCCTCGCCCATTACCGCAACGTCCTGCACTGCGAGATCGAGCGGCTCCGAGACCGCCTCCCCGCCCTCGCGGCCGCCGGCACCTCCTGCGGCTGCGGCTGAGCACAACGAATGCCAGAGTCGGTTTGCTACGCTGAGCCCGTGCGAGCAGACGGGCAACCCGCCGTGACCTTAACGCCTCCGGCGTCCGGCTGGTCTCGGCTGCTGCGCGCCGCCACCCGCCGCACCACACCAGAGTCCCTCGCCTTCCGGCGGGAGCTCGGGCTCTCCGAGACCGCACCGGTCATCTTGAGCGGCCACCAGGCCGAGTGGTGGCACGCCGGCATCCTCGCGAAGCAAGCCGCGATGGCCGCCCTTTGCCGCGCCACAGACGCCGATGGAGCGTGGGTCGTCGTCGACCAGGACGCCAACAACCCCTTCACGCTGACCTACCCCGCCGCCGCGGAAGGTCTCCCGCGGCGCGGCGACTGGACGATCGCTCCCGAATCGCACGCCAACCACGCCCGCGCCGACGTCGCCCTTCATGACCTCCCGCCGTTCACTCCGGCTCCCCCGCCGGTCCGCGGCGCCACGCCGGACATCACCCGCGGCCTCCGCGCCATCGCCGACTGCACCGCTCGGTGGAGCAGGGCCGCCAACGCCGCCGAGCAGATCGCCCGCGCCAACGCCGAGCTCGCGGCCTCCGTGCTGGGAGCCTCACCCACGCTCATCTTCGCCACTCGAATCCTGGCCACGGCCGCGGGACGATCGCTGCTTGAGAGAATGGCCGGTGATCCCGCCGCGTGCACCGGCGCGTACAACCGCGCCGTCGCCGCGTCCCGCCTCTCGACCCTCGCGCCGCTCAGCGCAGCGCCGGAGAAGGGCCGCTACGAACTCCCGCTCTGGCGGCTCTCCCCCGCGGGGCGTCCCACGCCGCGCCGGCGTGTCTTCGCCGCGACGCTCGGCGATGCGCCGCTCGATGCCCTCGCTCCGCGCGCGCTGCTGATGTCCGCGCTGCTGCGCTGGCTCGGCTGCGACCTGTTCATCCACGGCACCGGCGGCGGCGCCACCGGCGAAGAAGGCGGGTACGACAAGGTCGCCGAGGCGTGGTTCCGTGAATGGCTCGGCGTCGAACTCGCTCCCAGCGTCGTCGCCACCGCCACGCTGCTGCTCCCTATGGGAGCCGCCCCCACCGTCGACGAGGCGGATCTCCGGAGCGCTCACCGCCGGGTCGAACAGGCCCGGCATGCGCCAGGCACACTCGGCGATGACGCGGCACAGCGCCAGAAGGACGACCTCGTCTCGCGGATCGCCGGCTCATCCGATCGGCGTGAGCGCCGCCGACTTTACCGCGCCCTTCAGGACCATCTGGAGAGCTACCGCACGCGGCACTCCGCCCAGGTGGAGGCCGCTTCCGCCGACGTCTCGCGCACCGCCGGCGAGCTCGCCCGCCAGACAATCCTGCGCGACCGCACGTGGCCATGGCCGCTCCTGCCGCGCACAATGGTGCTGGCCCTTCAACGCCGCATGGACGCCGAGTTCGCCCTCCCGACAACGTCGCCACACCCGCCAGCCCCCTCCTCCCCGCCGCCGAGCTGACACGCTCCATGAACGACCGCCCCACATCCGGCGTCACCAGGTTCCTCCGCTGGGCCGCGGCCGACGGACAGGTCTGGATCGTCATCGCGGCCATCCTTTTCCTTATCCTCATCAACCTGCCCCGCATTGGATCAGGAGGCACCCCGTGACGCGCCTCCGCGTCTGGATGATCGCTCTCGCCATCGCAGCGGCCGCGATGGCCGTCACCATCTGGCTCAGCGGCGAGCCGGAGCCGCAGCAGTCTCAGGAGACACCCCGCCAGCGTGGAGCCGGCGGGGGGCGCAGCCGGGCCGCGTGGCGCTCCGGGCGCGTCGCTTTCGTGCCGGAGCTGGCCACGCCCGCAGAGCAGGTAGCCCACCCGCGCATCGTCGCGCTGGCGCCGGGCGTCGCGCAGATCGTCCGCGATCTGGGCTTCGAGCGGATGCTCGTCGGGCGCCACGCCAACGACGACTGGTCCGACCCGTCACTCCCTTCCTGCGGCGACCAGCAGGGCCTCGACTACGAGCGGCTGATCGCATCCAACCCCACTCACGTCTTCATCCAGTGGGGTGAGAACCCGCTCCCCAAACGGCTGATCGAGCTGCAGAAGGAAAACGGGTGGATCGTCCGCAACATCGCGCTTCTCAAGCTCGACGACATCCGCGACGCGGTCGTCATGATCCACGACACCACGGCCAGGCAGGAGCTCGCCGCCCTGCGGTGGGAACGCGCTCACACCTACCCGAACCCCGAGAAAGCGGCGCCCGCCGCGACCCCTACCGACTTGGAAAGAGCCGTCGAAACCGCGACGTTCAAGCTGGTCCAGCGGTTCGAGCGGGCCCTGAGCTTCGACCCGTCGCTCGCCCACGCGGGCCGCACGCTCCTGCTCTACCAGGGAGAAGGCGAGCGCTCGGGCGCCTCGCGCAGCGGAAGCCCCGCCGCGCTCGGGCCTGGGTCCTACCACCACGACCTGCTGCTCCGCATCGGCGGACGCTCCGCGACCGACCAGGGCAAGCCGTTTATGCCGCTGGACGCGGAGGACGTCGCGAGCCTTGCTCCCGACACCATCATCATCGTGCGGCCCCGCCCCGCCACGGCCGGCTCCGCACCGACACCGACGACGGACGCATTGCTGTCTTCGCTCGGCGCGCTGGCGAGGCTCGATGTGCCGGCCGTGCGGAACCGGCGCATCGCCGTCATCGACGACCCGATGGCCCTCATCCCCGGCACGAACCTGGCAGTGGTCGCCGATCGCATGCGCGAGATCCTCGGGCAATGGGCGGCCGAGCCGCTCAGCACAAAGTAATCGCTCCGGCGCCACAACGTTCACCAACCACTGGACGCCGCCGGCGGCCCCTACCCTCGCCCCCATGCCTTCCAAGGTCGACCCCATCGATGCGCTCCGCGAGCGGTTCCAGCAGGCGGCGAACGCGGCGTTCCCGGGCGCCCACGGCCTGCCCGACGTCGCCGTTGTTCCGGCGGGCAACCCGCAGTTCGGCGATTACCAGTGCAACAGCGCCATGCCGTTCGCCAAGGCCCTCGGCAAGGCTCCCCGCCAGGTGGCCCAGGAGCTGGCCGCCAAAGTTGACCTCGCCGACCTCGCCCAGCCCCTGACCGAGAAGTCCATCGCCGGTCCCGGCTTCATCAACATCACCCTCAAGACCGGCGCCATCGATCAGCGCCTCGCGACGCTCAACTCGCCGCTGCTGGGCATCGACCCCGAGCCCGCCGCGCCGATCACGGTGGTCGACCTTTGCGGCGTCAACCTCGCCAAGGAGATGCACATCGGGCACCTCCGATCCACCGTGATCGGCGACTCCATCGCCCGCGTGCTTGAACGCCTTTACGGCGCTGGGAAGGTCATCCGCCAGAACCACGTCGGTGACTGGGGCCTCCCCATCGCCATGGTCACCGCTCACCTCATGCACCTGGAGCAGGCGGGTCACGTCGATCTCCAGACCCTCACGCTCGACAGGCTCGACAGGATCTACAAGGACGCAAAGAAGCGCTGCGATACGTGCGACGACGAGATCGCTTTCGTCACCGCCTGGGGCACCGGGCCCAAGGTCATCGCCGAGCTCGAAGCCGCCAACGAAGCGCCCGCCGCGGCCCTCGCAGAGGCCAAGGCCGTTCTGGTCCGCCTGCAGTCGGGCGACCGGGACGTCCGCCGCGTCTGGCAGCGCATCTACGACATCACCATGACCGCCTGCCTGGCCAACTGCAAGCGCCTCAACTCCGTCGTCCTCGCCGAGCACTCCGCGGGAGAGAGCTTCTACGAGAACATGCTCGCGCCGCTCGTCGCCGACCTGGTCGATCGCGGCGTCGCCGAGGAGAGCGACGGCGCGCTCGTCATCCGCCTGGAGGACGCGGGGATCGCCGAGCCGGTGATCGTCCGCAAGCGCGACGGCGCGTTCATCTACGCCACCGCCGACCTGGCGGGCGTCCAGTACCGCGCCGGCACGCTCAAGGCCCGCCGCATCGTCTACTGCGTCGACGCGCGCCAGAGCCTGCACTTCAGGCAGGTCTTCGCGGCGAGCAAGAAGGCGGGGCTGTGCCCGGAGGAGACCATCCTCGAGCACGCGGCGTTCGGCACGATCCTCGGCGAGGACGGCAAGCCCTTCAAGAGCCGCTCGGGTGACAGCGTCAAGCTGAGCGAGGTGATCGACGAGGCCGAGCAGAGCGCCCTGGCCGAGGTCGTCGCTCGTTACCCGGATCTCCCTCCTGACCAGCAGCGGGCCATCGCCCGCACGGTCGCCGTGGCTGCCATCCGCTACACCGACCTGTCCACCGAACGCATCAAGGACTACATCTTCTCCTTCCAGCGCATGGTCAAGGCCGAGGGTGACACCGGGCCTTACCTGCTCTACGCCTACGCCCGCACCCGCAGCCTGGCGGCCAAGGCCGAGGCCCAGGGCATCAAGGCAGCCGAAGCGTACAAGATCGAACACCCCAGCGAGAAGGTCCTCGCCCTGCTGCTGCTGCGCTACCCCGAAGCCGTCAACGCCGTCGCCGGGTCCCTGGAGCCCAGCCGGCTCTGCGCCCATCTCTACAACACCGCCAACGCCTACGCGAAGTTCTACAACGACTGCCCGGTGCTCACCGCCGCCGAGCCGACGCGGGCACACCGCCTGGCGCTGAGCAACCTCACCGCACGTGTCCTTGGCGACGGGCTCACGCTGCTGGGGATGCCGCTGCTCGATCGGATGTGAGCAGATAGCGCCTCAAGGCTTCTTCGGGCCGCTGCACACCGTATCGATGAGGGCCTTCAGTTCCGCTTTGACCGCCGGATCATCCTCGCTGCGGAGCCGCTCCTCGAGCGCCGGCAGCACCTCCATCCATGGACGCACGCCGTCAGACCACGGCGTGTTGGGCGCCACCAGACCCACCGGTGTGAGCTGCCGGCAGAGCGCCAGCCGCACCGAGGCGTCCGGATCTGACAGAATCGCAACAACCTCCGGGCCCCGGCCCCACGTGAGCAGCGCCCCGGTGCGCGCATGCGCCGGAAGACCCGATCCGCCGGGCAGCTTCTCGAGCTCGCGCCGACCCAGCACCGACCGCCGCAGCACGTTCGGGGGCACCGGGCCGGTGCGCCCCGCGATCATGGCCATCAGCACCGCCGCTCGCGCCGCGACCTCCGAGTCATAGTGGTCCGCCAGCCCGCGCAGAAGCTCCCAGTCGTCGTCCAGCGTGCCGACATCCGTCAGAGCGCGCAGCACGCGCCGGATCGTGTCGACGTCGCGCACGCTCCCCGGCCGCGCGCCGTTCCCGCTGACCTCGCGCAACAGCCCCTCCGACTGCCACGCAACGAGCCACCCGGCCTTCTCCGCGGCCTCACCGTCCGCCCCGTCAAGCACCGGCACGAGCAGATTGAACGGCACCCTCGCCGGCCCCGTCTCCGCCAGCACCACCGCCGCGCTGCTCCTCCGCGCCCTGTCGTCGCTGCGCAGCCCTTCGATCGCAACCGCCAGCGACGCCTCGTCCAGGCGCCTGCCCTGCAGCAGCCCGGTATAGAAGTACCGCTCCTTCGCGTCGGCGTTCAGTGCGCGCTCGACCAGTAGCCGTGTGCACCGGCTGAAACGGCCCATCCACGCGTTGTAGCTGTCCGAGTCCGCCATTCTCCTCGCGTGCAGCTCCGCGCGCAAGGCGTCAGGCAGCCCGTCCACTCGAGTGACACAGAGCTCCAGCGCCCAGTCGGGCATCGACTTCGCCCATCCATCACGCCAGACCGCGACTACCGCCGTGGTCGCGCCGCCCAAGCCGACCAGTAGCACGCCCGCCACGACCGCCCACCGGCGCACCACAACCGGGCGCAGCTCCCGCTCGCTCTTCGCGCGCCGCCCACATTCGGGGCACACAGTCACTCCGTCAAGCGTCGACATGTCGTAGCGGCACTTGCGGCACTGACGAGCCAGGCGGGGCTCGCCACGCCACGCGTGCGCGAGGAAACCCCACGCCACCGTCGCCGCGCCGGCCGCCCCCACCCACCAGCCGAGCAGCGCCGGTCGCGACTCGATAAACCGCCCCACCTCTACCCACAATCCGACCGTCTGCCCGGCCACGGCGGCAACACCGACGACCATCGCAAGCGCCGCGACGGCGCCCCACCCCGCTCGCACCGGCGGGCGCTCCCCCCATCCCCCCCGCTGCCGCGTCCACGCCACCCCGGCGCCGACGACAGCTGCGATCAACACCGCCCAGATCAGCGGTTCACCCTCGATCAGCAGCCACTCCACCCACACCGGCACGGTGATCCCTTTCTACTTTGAGGATCGTTCAAGCTCGTTGAGAAGCGCCGTCATCTCCTTCTTCAGCGCGCCCTCCGGTTCACCTGGCAGGCTCTCCTTCAGCCGCACCCTCAACTGCTCCCAGAACGGCTCCTTGGGCAGCGGAGGCGCGGCCGCCACGCGCGTCTGCACGACGCTGAGCTGCTTGACAACCGCCAGCCGCACCGACGGCTCACCGTCCCGCAGCACCTCATGGATCGCGTCCGCCACCTCAGGGTGCTGCCAGAACGATGCCGGGTCCATCCACATCGACCGCTTCCCCGGCGTCAAAGTCTCGATCACTGCCGCGGCCCGCAACGCGTCGCGCGCCAGCTCGCGGTCGTACCTGCCGGCGTAGGCGGAGAAAACGAACGAAAGAAGCGTCGCTCTCGCCGCCACCTCGCCGTCGCTGTGCGCACGGAGTCCCTGTAACCCCGGCCAATGAACGTTGATGCCGTAGTTCCCGCAAGTAATGGCCCGCAGCAGCGTCCGCAGGTCCTCTGTGGCCGGCCCGCCGGGCGCTCCCATGACCTGATCCACGTACGACCTGGCGTGAACGACGATCAGCCACTGCGCCTTGGCGGAGGTCGCAGGGTCGGGGTCCGAGGCCAACGGTTGCAGCGCCGCAAACGGGACCGACCCTTCGACCGCCATGATCACGGCCAGTCCGTTTCGGCGGCGTTCCACGTCCGCTGACGAGACC
>DASPMT010000149.1:0-3596 GCA_035626935.1 Phycisphaerales bacterium
CGCGTGCCCGATGAGCCTGTCGGTGAGCGGGTTCAGAAGTCCGTCGTCGTTGCTGTCCAGGAAGATGCTGACGCGGCGGATCCCGGCCGCGTCGGGTAGGTCGCCGATCCCGACGTTGACGTCCTGGCCGGGCTGGCCCGAAGCCGGGTCGGGCGTGATCGTGCCGGTGGGGACCGGCGCCCGGAGGTTGACAACGACCGACGTGACGTCGGTGGCGTTCTCGGTGTCGGTGACGCGGGCGAAGATGCGGTTGGCGCCGACCTCCATGGAGGTGGTGGCGATGCGGAAGTTCCAGCCGCCCGTGGCCGAGGTGTCGGCGCCGAGGAGCTCATCGCCCTCGTCGAGCTCGCCGTCGTCGTTGGTGTCGAAGTAGAACGCGACGGAGCCGACGCCCCCGCCGCCGCCGGCGTCCAGGTCACGGACGCCGAAGGCGCTGACCAGCATGGTGTTGCCCTGCGGGATGTTGGCCTGCCCCTGGATGCCACCGACGACGGGCGCGGGGTTGACGACGGTGACGTCGAAAGCGTCCTCGACGAAGGTGCCGTCAAACGCGGTGATGCGCACGGTGATCGTCGTCGTGCCCAGCTGCGTGCCGACCGGCGTGAGGATGAGGTTCCCGCCGTTGACCGATGCGGTGACGAGGTTGGGGTCGCCGCTGGTGACGGAAACCTGCCCGAAGATGCCCGACAGCACCGAGGCGTTGGTGATAGTCAGGTAGTCCGAGGGCGCGATGGGGAACTGCACGATCCCCTGGTTGTTGGGGGCCTTGCGCAGGGGCATCGTCACGAACGCGGAGTTGTTGAAGTCGTCGGCGCTGGAGAAGTCGGTCGCCTGGAAGGCCGCCAGCGCGTCGAGGGCGGCAAGGCTGGCGGGGAAGAGCGTGCCGAAGACGCTGTAGCCGGAGTCGGGGACGTTTGGCGTTGTGTCGTTGAGCGACGGGTTGTTGGCGACGTTGAAGAAGAACTGGCTGGTGGCGCCGTTGACGTTCCCGGTGGGGTGGAACATCGCGATCGTGCCGCGCGTGTGGCCAGTGGGGTTTTCGAGGTTGATGGCGGCGTTGGTGGGGATCGCCTGCGGCGTGGCGGAGGCCGAGGGGGGCGACGAGTTGTAGACGGCCGAGGGGCGGAGGAAGCCGCCGCCGTGGAGGATGTTGACGCCGCCGCTGTTCTGGCGGTTGTGGAAGATCGAGTTGTTGTACGCGCCTGAGTTGACGTACGCGAGGAAGTTCGCCACCGTGTTGGGCGCGGCGCCGCCGAAAAGGGCGATGTCGAGGTTGCCGGAGTTGGTGGCGAAGCGCACGACGCTGGAGACCGAGGGATCGGTGTAGCGGTTGGCGAGGTTGATCACGCCGGCGGGGGAGCCGCGGTTGAGCGACAGGTCGGTGATCGGGTTGGAGATCGTGATCGCCAGGAGCTGGCGCTGCTCGAGGGCCTCGAAGAGGTCCGCCGGCTCGTCGGGGGCCGGGGTGCGCTTGGCGGAACGGAAGGCGGCGGCGATCAGCGAGAGGGGGCTGGGCATGGGGTGAGTTCCTTCGCGCCGGCCTGAGCGAGGGGGGTGTGGGAATGGCGCCGGTGCGGACCGAGGGGCACGAGCGAATTGGGCGGAGGGTGATTATGCGCAGCCGGCGCCGACGAGGAAAGCGGTTGTAGGTGAATTGAGGTGGAGTGCGCGGCGGTGCGAGCAGTGTGGTACGCGTGCTCACCGGGACCGGATTCGTCAACCGTCGATGAAGCCGGGGGGAAGACGGGGCGGCGGCCTAAACTCGGGCCGTTTTTGCGGGGCGCGCTCCGGAAACGCGGGCGGCGACGCCGCGGCGTCTGATCTCAGTGCGTGCCACGCTCTCCAAGGAAGGTTTTCTCCTCATGCTCCGTCGAACCGTCAACTGTGGTGAAGTCCGCGAGTCGCACATCGGCCAGGAAGTGGTCCTCAACGGGTGGGTGAACTCCTACCGGGACCACGGCGGGCTGATCTTCATCGACCTGAGGGACCGCAACGGGCTGACGCAGCTGGTGTTCGACCGCGAGGACGCGGCCGGGGGCGGCCAGGCGGCGCTCGACGGCGCCGACAGGCTCCGCAACGAGGACTGCATCGCGGTGAAGGGGAAGGTGCGCACCCGTATCGGCGGCGAGAACCCCAAGCTCGCCACCGGCAAGGTGGAGATCGTCGTCACCGAGCTGAACGTGCTGAACAAGACTGAGAACCCGCCGTTCCTGCCCGACGACATGCTGGCGCTGCCCAACGAGGACCTGCGGCTGAAGTACCGCTACCTGGACCTGCGGCGTCCGAAGATGCAGCACATCCTGGGGATGCGGAGCAAGGCCCTGAAGGTCGCCCGCGACTACTTCCACGGCAACGGGTTCCTGGAGGTGGAGACGCCGGTGCTGTACAAAAGCACGCCCGAGGGGGCGCGCGAGTTCATCGTGCCGGTGCGCAACGTGCCGGGGACGTTCTACGCCCTGCCGCAGAGCCCGCAGCTGTTCAAGCAGATCCTGATGGTGAGCGGCGCCGACCGCTACATGCAGATCTGCCGCTGCTTCCGCGACGAGGACCCGCGCGCCGACCGGCAGCCGGAGTTCACGCAGATCGACCTTGAGATGAGCTTCGTCCGGCGCGAGCACATCATGGAGACGATGGAGGGGTTCGTCCGCTTCTTCTGGAGGCAGATGCTGGGGATCGAGATCCCGCCGATCCAGAGGATGGACTACCGCACGGCGATGGAGGAGTACGGCATCGACCGTCCCGACACCCGCTACGACCTGCGCATCAAGGACATCAGCGGCTTCGCGGCCAAGACCGACTTCAAGGTCTTCAAGGATGCGCTGGCCAAGGGCGCTGACCGTCCCGCGTACAACAGCAAGAAGGGCGTGGTGAAGATGCTGCGCGTCCCCGGCGGCGCGGAGAAGCTCACGCGCAAGATCACTGACGGGTACACCGAGTTCGTCAAACGCTTCGGCGCCGGCGGTGTCGCCGTAGTGAAGGTGATCAAGGGCGAGGACGGCTCGCCGAAGCTGGACACGGGCATCGCCAAGTTCCTCGAGCCGGTGAAGGCCGAGTTCATGGCGGCCAGCGGCGGGCAGATCGGAGACACGATCCTGTTCTTTGCCGACACGTACGCGGTGGCGACCAAGGCGGCGGGCGAGCTGCGCCAGCAGGTGGCCCGCGACATGGGCGTGGTGCCCAAGAACGGCGCCGAGGGCGGGCCGTGGAACTTCCTGTGGGTCGTCGACTTTCCCATGTTCGAGCGGAACAAGGAGACGGGGAAGTGGATCGCGATGCACCACCCGTTCACGGCGCCGCGCGACGACCAGCGCGACATGTTCGTGAGCGCGAGTGAGGACGACGAAGTCGCCATCGAGTCGATCGTCTCCGCCGGATACGACATCGTGCTCAACGGGAGCGAGATCGCGGGCGGCAGCGTGCGCATCCACGACAAGGACGTGCAGAGCAAGGTCTTCAAGCTGCTGGGGCTTTCGCCCGAGCAGGCGAAGGAGAAGTTCAGCTTCCTCCTGGAGGCCCTCTCGTACGGCGCCCCGCCGCACGCCGGCATCGCCTTCGGCTTCGACCGGCTCATCATGCACATCTGCGGCACCGAGAAC
>DASPMT010000150.1:0-2404 GCA_035626935.1 Phycisphaerales bacterium
GAGATGAAGTCGACCGACGGCCAGATCGACCTGACGATCGAGGCCAACCTGCGCGCCGCCGCCAAACCGAGCGAGCCCGCTCCGGCCGCCGCGGGCGCGCCCGCCGGCGAGGAATAAGCCCTCTACGGATTGATCTCTGCAGGCCCGGGCTTACCGCTCGGGCCTTTTTCATTGGTCGTCGATCGTCGGTGAAACGAAACGACCCGGGCAGTGATTGCCCGGGTCGTCGTCAAAGCGGAGAAGGAGGGATTCGAACCCTCGTTACAGGCCTAAACCCGTAAACCGGTTTAGCAAACCGGCGCCTTCAGCCTCTCGGCCACCTCTCCGGTGAACAGGCAATCATCGGCCGGTCGGGGTCGTGAATCAAACCGGATTCGCGGCCTGTTTCGCCCCATCGCGGGAAGGAGCGTACGGCCGCTCCCTACCTTTGGAAACGATGGCATCACGCAAGCGAACGGCATCCAGAGGCGGCGGAAAGACGGGACGGGCGGCAGAGGCGGGGCGCACACGCCGGCCGGCCCAAGGCCGCACGGAGGCGGCCGACAACCCCGGTGCGGCGATGCCGGCCGGCGGGCGGGTCGTCCCGGTGGGCCTGACCCAGTTCGCCTGCGTTCAGAGCGTGGCAGAGAACCGCCGTCGCCAACTCGCCTTGATCGAGCAGGCGGCGAAAGCGGGCGCGAAGATCGTCTGCACACAGGAGATGTTCACCAGCCAGTACTTCTGTCAGGTGGAGGACCACCGCTTCTTCGCGCTGGCGGAGAGCATCCCCGGTCCCAGCACAGACGCCTGCTGCAAGCTGGCGAAAAAGTACGGCATCGTGATCGTCGCCTCGCTGTTCGAAAAACGGGCGAGCGGCCTCTATCACAACACCGCGGCCGTGATCGACGCCGATGGCTCGCTGATGGGCGTCTACCGCAAGATGCACATCCCCGACGACCCGCTCTACTACGAGAAGTTCTACTTCACGCCGGGGGACCTTGGCTTCCGCGCCTGGCGGACGAAGCACGCGACCATCGGCGTGCTGATCTGCTGGGACCAGTGGTTCCCCGAGGGCGCGCGCCTGACCGCGATGCAGGGGGCGGAGATCCTCTTCTACCCAACGGCGATCGGCTGGCACCCAAGCGAGAAGCGCGAGTACGGTGAAGCGCAGCACGACTCGTGGGAGCTCTCCATGCGGGCCCACGCGGTGGCCAACGGCTGCTACGTGTGCGCACCCAACCGCGTGGGTCACGAGTTCATCGCGGGGCCGGACGGACGGCCGGTGAGCGCCGACGGCATCCAGTTCTGGGGCCAGTCGTTCGCGGCCTCGCCCAACGGGCGGGTCATCCACCGCGCCGCCGTCGACAAGCCGGGCGTGATGGTCGTGGACTGCGACCTGGACAAGGTGGAGTTCGCCCGGACGCACTGGCCCTTCCTGCGTGACCGGCGCGTCGACGCGTACGGCGACATGACCAAGCGGTTCAGCGTCTGACCCTTTACAACCACGGCATCGAAGGGAACGAAGTGACGACGCCTCGCGAGCTCGGCTACACCTTTCCGCCCGAATGGGCTCCCCACTGCGCGACCTGGCTGTCGTGGCCGCGTCCCGAAGGGATCTCGTTCCCCGGGCGGTACCACCACATCAAGGCGAACCTCGCCGGGCTGGTGCGGGCGATCGCCCTGCACGAGGATGTGCACATCAACGTGCCGAACGAGAACTACCACCGCATCGCGCTGGAAGTCCTTGCGGCCAACGGGGTCGAGCGGAAGCTGCTGCACGGCGCGTCGCAACGGATCTACTTCCACTACATCATGACCAACGAGGCCTGGTGCCGCGATCACGGGCCCGCCTTTGTCGTCAAGGGCTCGGCCCGCGGGCACGCGGGGAAGCAGGCCGCGGTCGTCGACTGGAAGTTCAACGCCTGGGGAGGCAAGTACCCGCCTTGGGACAGCGACGACGCGGTGCCGACCAGGATCGGCAAGGCGGCCAGACTCCGGGTGTTCGACGCGCCCATCGTGATGGAGGGCGGCAGCGTCGAGTTCAACGGCGCGGGCACGATCCTGACGACCAGCCAGTGCCTGCTGAATCCCAACCGCAACAAGGGCGCCTCACAGGCCGAAGTTGAGCGGCACCTCAAAGACTACTACGGGCAGGCGCACGTCGTCTGGCTCGCCGAAGGGATCGAAGGGGACGATACCGACGGGCACATCGATGACCTCGCGCGCTTCGTCAATCCCACGACCGTCGTCATCGGCTTGGAGGAGAACCGACGAGATCCAAACTGCCGCGAGCTTGAACGGGCGTACAAAAAACTCAACAAGGCAACAGATCAGGACGGCAACCCGTTCAAGGTGGTCACGCTGCCGATGCCGCGCCCGGTGGTGATCGACGGGCAGCGCTGCCCGGCGACGTACATGAACTTCC
>DASPMT010000151.1:0-11732 GCA_035626935.1 Phycisphaerales bacterium
CGGCCGCCAAGCCGGCCGAGGTGTCTGAGAAGCCCGTGTCTCCCGCGCCCTCCAAGCCGACGCTCCCGGTGCTGCAGCCCGCGCCCAAGGCTCCACAAGGCGACACGGCTCCCGCGACGCGCGACCGCTCGCGCTACCCGGTGATCGGCAAGCCGGGCAACACGGCTCCTCCGCAGGTTGCGCCGCAGGGCAAGCCGGCCGAGCGGTACGAGAAGCCGGCGGCGCCGATCGCTCCGCGCCAGGCGCCGCAAGCACCATCTCGCTCGCAGCGCCCGGCGGCATCGACGCCGGCGCCGAGCGCTCCCGCGGCCAAGCCTTCGTTTACGCCGGCTCCGTCGCCGCGGAACGCTCCATCGCCGCGCGTGACACCGTCAGCGCCGGCGCCGCGTGCCTCTGCACCGTCTCCGGCCCCGCGTCAGTCCGCCCCCTCGCCGCGCTCGGCGCCCGGCAAACCCGCCGAGGGTGGCGGCGGCAAGCGTCGCTGATACAAACAAACAGAATGTTCAGGGCCCCTGCTTCGGCGGGGGCTTTTTCAATTCCGACCTGCGCGGCCCTTGCGGGCGAGCTCGATGATCAAGGCGTGCTTCATGAGCGCCTGCTGCGACGTCGCCGCCGCGGCGAGCCAGCCCGCCCAGCCGTCGCGGTACGCCTGCTTGAGGATGAGCTGCTTGAGGAACGCCGACGGCGGCGAGGTAAGAAGCCGCCAATAGGAGCCTTTGTCGCCGCGGGCGACGAGCTCTCCCGCCATGAGCCTGGCGTACCCCACCTGCTTGCGGAGTTGTTCCTCGAAGGTCTGGAACGAATCGTGGCGGAGGTCGCCGTCGAGACGGCCGGGTGTCTTCGACGGGTCGATCAGCACGAGCTGGTCGTGCGGATCGATCCCCTGCCAGTGGGCCTTGCCGTTGCGCACCAGCCGGAGGCGGCGCTCCGGCTGCCAGGCGTGGTGGAGGAACCGGCCGTCGTAGAAGACCTTGCGGTTGAGCGTGTAGCCGTCGACACGCGCGTCGTTGCCGGTGACGGCGCCGCGGATCGACGCGACCAGAGCGGGTTCAGGGCTCTCATCGGAGTCGAGCGAGAGCACCCACGGCTGCGACGCCGCTTCGAGCGCCTTCTGCTTGGTCTTGACGTGCCCCAGCCATTCGGTGCGCACGACGCGCGCACCCGCGGCCTCAAGCAGGGGGATCGTCGCGTCGGTCGAGCCCGAATCGAGCGCGACGATCTCGGCGGCCCATTCTTTCGTCGCGTCGATCGTGCGGCCGATGGTGGCGGCGCTGTTCTTGCAGACGATCGCGACGGAGACGGGGAGCTTCGCGCTGGCGCCGGCATCTGGCATCGTGCAGGCAGGATACCGCCGGCGGAAGGGGTATATTGCCGAGGTGCCGAGCGCCCCGTCCATCACGATCGTCCGCTGCGGCGGCATAGCCGAGCACTGGCGCAAGGTGATCGAACGCTGCGAGATAGGAGAAGCCGCGGGCGTGCAGGTGCTCAAGGCCGAAGGGGGCAACCGCGTGCTGGCACTGCCGGGCGAGAAGGGATCCGCAGGCCTGGTCGTCAAGCGCTGGGAGTTGCGCACGCTTGGCGCGAGGGTGAAGTCGACGCTGAAGCGCAGCCGCGCGTGGCGCCACTGGAAGGGGGCCGACCGGCTGACGAAGGCGGGCGTGCGCACCGCAGCGTGCTACGCGATCGCCCGCTCGACCGCGAACGACGGCACGGCGCTCGAGTGGCTCGTCATGGACCGCGTGCCCGGCAAGACGCTGCTGCGGCACATGGCCGAGGGGGATCTCACGGTACGTCAGGAACACGGGCTAGCCCGCGCCGCGGGCGCGCTCGTTCGATCCCTCAGCTCCAAGGGGTACCACAACCGCGACGGCAAGCCGTCCAACCTGATCGTCTCTTGGCCCGCCGCCGATCAACCGACAATCACGGTGATCGACTGCGTCGCGATACGGCAGCAGTCGTCGTTCGGCGGCGAGCACCTCCGCGCCTTGGCGAACCTGTACATTGAACCGCTGGGCTGCAAGTGTGCGCCCCGCCGCACGCTCATCGCCCGCGCGCTGCGGGCCTTCGGAGAGCCTACCAGCCAACTGGTGGGACGCGGAGGAACGTGGCCCGCGGTGCGCCGCGAACTCTGGAGCGGCATATCCGGCGTTATCAAGGCCCACGGTGATCCGGTTCCGAAGGTGGACCCGTTGTCATAACCCGCTCCGCCGTTCCGCCCTTCACCATTTCCGCAATGCCCAGAGGGAACCCCCGGGCCGCTTCCATCCCCTTCCATACGCCGCCTCACCCCAATTGCCGTTCGCGGCTCGCTTGATCCTCCGTTCCCTACACTGGCCCCGACATGCCCCCCTCTTCCTGGACCCGCACCACCGACTACCCGATCCTCTCGCGCCGCATCCCCTGCTGGCCGTTCGGCGACCCCGCCAAGCGCCGCACGTGGTGGCTCGAGGATTACCTCAAGGCGCCGGCCCAGGCCGGGCTCGACACCCGGGCCGGCACGCTCGCCGGCTACGAGTCGCTCCGTAAGACCGTCACCACCATGACCCCCGACGAGGTCGTCGACCACGTCAAGAAGGCCAACCTCCGCGGCCGCGGCGGCGCGGGGTTCCCGGCGGGCATGAAGTGGTCGTTCCTCCCCAAGCCCGACGCCAACGGTGACGGCGGGCAGCGCTACCTCGCCATCAACGCCGACGAGTCGGAGCCCGCCTCCTTCAAGGACCGGCTGCTCATCGATTTCGACCCTCACCTGGTGATCGAAGGCATCCTCATCGCCTGCTACGCCTGCCGCATCCAGACCGCGTTCTTCTATATCCGCGGCGAGTACCACCACCAGGCGAAGGTCTTCGAGAAGGCGATCCAGGAGTGCTACGCCAAAGGGATTCTCGGCAAGGGTGGGCTCCTCAACGGCGTGACGACCAAGAACCGCGGCCAGGCGTGGGGCGTCGACCTGCACCTCCACCGCGGCGCCGGCGCGTACATCTGCGGCGAGGAGACCGCGCTGCTCGAGTCGATCGAAGGCAAGCGCGGCTGGCCGCGGAACAAGCCGCCGTTTCCGGCGATCAAGGGGCTCTTCGGCCGCCCCACCATCATCAACAACGTTGAGACGCTGGCGCACGTGCCGAGCATCATGGAGAACGGGTGGGAGTGGTTCAGCAAGCAGGGGTGCAACTCCACCTTCCAAGGCGCGCCCGGCTCGTGGGGGACGAAGCTGATGGGCGTGAGCGGGCACGTGAACCGGCCCGGGTGCTTCGAATGCGACCTGGGCGTTCCGCTCCGCACGCTGATCGAGAGCCCTGATTACTGCGCCGGCATGCGCGGCGGCAAGAAGTTCAAGGGGGCCATCGCCGGCGGCATCTCGATGGGCGTGCTCGGGCCGGACCAGATGGACGCCCCGATGGACTTCGACATCGGCCGCAAGTACAACGTGCTCGGCCTGGGGACCGCGTGCCCCACGGTGTTCGACGAGGACACCGACATGGTGGCCGTCGCCCGCAACATCGCGAGGTTCTACAAGCACGAGAGCTGCGGGCAGTGCACGCCGTGCCGCGAGGGGTCGGGGTGGCTCTACCAGCTCATGACCAAGATCGAGCGCGGGGATGCCAAGAGCAAGGACCTCGACCTCGCGCTGGAGATCGCCACCAGTATGGGCGCAATGCCCGGCACGACGATCTGCGGGCTGGCGGACGGCAACAACTGGGCGATCCGGACGATCATGAACAAGTACCCGGCGGAGTTCGAGAGTCGGGTGAAGCGCAGCTATGTGCAGGTGGGGATTGCTGTGGGGGCTGGGGCGAAGTAAAGGGCTGCTGTTATCGACCACGCCAGCGCAAAGCAGTCTACACTTCATCGTACTTGGACGACCGTGATCAAGGTCACCAAGCTTGAGGCTACGGACAGGCTACTCGCGGCAGCAATTCGGAAGTTCTTTGCGCAAAGCGATCCACTCGCTGTGCACTGTCTTGTCGCCTCTGTTCACCAAGTGCTTTGCGATCTCGCGGCTAAGGAGGGAGCGGGTGGTGTCTTCCGCAACGAGTCCGCGGTCCCTCATGAGGTGTGGAGAGAGTGGCGGGATGCCACTGTTCGGGCAGAGAACTTCCTAAAGCACGCGGATCGAGATCCGCTGGGCGAGCTCGAATTTCACAGCGGTCAGACCGACGGCATGCTGCTCGACTCATGCGCTCTCCACCAAGGGCTTACTCAAAGGGTGATCCCCGAAGTCTTCATTTACGAGATTTGGGCGATGAGCGCGTACCCCCACTGGTTTCATCTAAGCGACACTTCTACGCAGGCCACAAAGCTGATAGACTCGGCGGACCTCGAAACTGTGAACCAGCTTCTCGCCCTCAAGTATGACTGGCTCGCCGAAATTGCCTCCAAGCGATTACCTCGGTCCTACTTGTACAAGCGTGAGCCGGACGTCAATCAACAAAATGGCTCGTAAATGGCGAGGGGCGGGGAAGCCCCGCCCCTCGCCGCTCCCCACCCCAGAAAATCAAAGAAGAAAGCGGGCCGCGCTCGTTTTCCGAGCGCGGCCCGCTGTGCCTCCGCACGTGCATACGCCGCTGATGGGCCCCGTCGCATGCGTGACGGGTTAGAAAGGAGGCCTCGGGCAACACGCCCATGGTGAGGCCGCTGCGCGTCCACTACAGACGACGTCCACGCTCCTGCGGCTGGCGCGACCCGGAGACCCGTACCGCGACGCCCCTCGCGCTCTCCGGCTCACTTTGTGGCCCCCGACGGGCGGTCTTCAATCGGCCGCGCAGCGTTCAAGCCGCGCGGCCGCGATGTCTTGCTGTCTTGCCGACTCGTGACTCAGGACTCACGACTCAGCACTTCTGCTTCACGCCGCCATCTTCACGCTGGCGATCTGCGCACCCTGCGCCCCCGCCGCGGGCGTGAACCGCACCTGGAAGATGCCGCTGGTGGCGCCGATCTGCTGGCCGCGCTGCGGGTGACGGTGTACGAGGCCGTGAGCGCCTCGGCGGGGATGGTCGCGTCGGTGAACTTCTTCTCGCCGACGAGGCCGATGCTGGTGAACGCGCCGCCGTTGATCGAGCGGCGCACGTTCCAGACCACGCCGCTGACGGGGGCGTGGCATCGACCGCGGGGTTGGCCCCCCCCGTGCCACCGACCGGCGGGCGACGGTGTTGGCAAGCAGTGACTTGATCCGAACCCGCTGCATTGGCGCACAGCAGTGCGCTCGACGGTCGGTGGCACGGGGGAATAACGACAGAAGACGTCGGTGCCACGCTCCCTTGACCACGCCACTCGTCAGCGGGTCTTGCCCGGCTGCCGCCTGATCGTCATCAGGTCGTCATCACCGAGCGGATCGCACCCACCGGGTCAGCGATATTCAGCGCATCGCACCACTCGAGGAACTCGATCGGGTCCAGCCTCCGCTGGCCGCCAAGGGTCTTGTGCACCGTGGTTCTTGGTTTGCCCATGCGTTTTTCCAAATCACGGACCGAGAGCTTCTGTTCACCGGCTCTGGCCTTGAGCAGCCGGGCCAGCCCCTGATACGCCGATCCCTGCAACGGCTGCTTGGCGGGAAGGGGGCGCGCTTTTTTCTTCCGGCTTGGTGGCACGCGCAACGAAAGGGTGTATATTTACCTGTCCCCAAAAAGGGGACGATCGGCGTCCATCGCTTGGTTGTTGGCTCAAACCGTCATCGTTCAAGGAGATGCGTGGTTCTTTGTACGACGATCCGGCTTCGCTCTACATCAGAAACATCCGGAGGATTGACGGGTGTTCCGCCAGTCGCCTCGGAGTGCACCCCTTCGAAGGGAGCCACTTTCGTGCTCTTTACATCTTTCTTATCTCGTGTCCGCCGAGTCGCACGGGCGACAGCAATCAGCGCAACCTTGCTGGCGGGCGTATCTGCACCTTCCGGCGCAATCGCCCAGACGTACGCACCCTCGACGGTCGCCGTTTCCCTCGACGACCGCTGGGCGATGACGCCCATCATCGAGACCAGCGGCGCGGTCTCGGGCGTGCACAGTTTTCTTGCGCTCAACAAGGCCGGGCACACCGGCGGCGAGATCAAGGCCGTCTGGTACACCAGGGACCCGGCCAATACGTGCAAGTGGACAGCGGTGACCTGGGACAGCGCGAACACGTCGGACGCCATCAAGCACGTCAAGCTCACCCTCGGCATCAACGACGAGAGCAACGCCGACTGGGGCGTGCCCGTCGACATGACCGCCGCAACCCCCGCCCAGCAGGTGATCGACTACGCGAAGGGGTTTGCGGCCGACGATCCGCTCGGCCAGCTCGTCAACGACCTGAACAATCCGTGGCGTGACGAGGATGTGGCGTTCCTCGCGTCGATCGGGTACAAGGCGGCGGACGTCCCCTTCGAACGGAAGGATGCGAGCGACGACCCTGAGCACGCGAACCAGGTTCTTTCCGCCAGCGCGGCCCTCGTGTCGAGCTTCGCAGCGCTGGCCCCGCCCTTGATCCCCACCCCGGGCGTCGCTCCGCCCGACGGATTCCCCGCGTGGCCCACCGGCCCCGGGCCTGCGCCGGCACCGTGGACGATCCCGTGCGCATCGTGCCCGACGATGACGATGACCATGTACGGCGCGTGGTCGGGCTGGACCGCCGCAGGGACGTGGGCGCTGAGGTTCGATGGTCCCTCCAATGGCCAACCAGGGGTTTGCGGGTATCGCAAGCACGTCTGCCGCTACCGCGAGGTGTGGACGGTGTCGGTGGCGGCCAACTGCGCGGTCACGTACACGTTCGCCGGGTACGATTCACAGTGCTGGTACCACGACGTTGTCTGCGACGCCGATGTCTCACCCAGCGGCGTGCGTTCATGCCCGACAGTACCCAATGGGCAGGGTTGCACGGCCACGCTGACCGTGCCGAATGGACCGCCAACCAACCCGGCTAGCCCGCTCGTGCCTCACCCCTAGGCGAAAGTGTCTTTCCCATGGAGAGCCCTCAGTCACAACCGGCGGCCCCGCTTCAAGCAGGCGGGGCCGCTCTTTCGCGGCGTACCGGCGGGCGAGTAACGGCCCGGCGGATCGTCTTGTGCTTTGCCGCCGGGGCTCTCCTGTCCTACGCGTTCGCCTGCATCCAAGCGGCATTCGATGACCGCGTACGTCGACGCCCCGGCCCTCCCTCCGTCGTGATCCACAAGGGCCAGCCCATTACGTTTCCCCTGTGCGATGGGCTCCGATTCGACTGGGTCGATTATAAGCTCACCGGCGGAGAAAGCCCCGCGCCGGGCCTGCAGGACGTGCTCGGCGAGAGCGACGTGAACAAGGTGGTTCGCCCCGCAGCGATGCAGTACGGCTGGCCGGTGCGGGCGTGGGAATCATGGTACAACGCGTCGTTCGCAACAACCGGTACCTTTCACGTGCCAGGGCAGAACCGCGTGGCCTTCCCTGTCGCCGGCATACCGATCTGGTACTTCGTGGATGACCCCAACGAGCAGCTCTGTCGCGTGCGACGGCTGTTGCCGGTTGTTCCGCGGCCCTTCCCCGCGTTGGTGAACGCCGCAGTCTGGTCGCTGCCCGCGGCCGTCCTCATCTTCGGCTGGCGAGGACTTCTTCATGGAGACGTGGTTCCGCTGCCTGCAAGGGATGCGGATACTCAAGAGCCGGGCTTGGCACAGACGCCCCGTGCCCTGAGTGCGGCAAGGCCCCCATGAGCGGTGCGCACGGCCTCGCGTGGGGGCCCGTGTGCGTCATGGGAGCGTGGCCCGACCCGTGCCACACCCTGAGGTTGCCGGCCGCTACGCGCTAGTACGTGAAGTTCGCGTGGGGGTCGGTGCTGCCCAGCGTGCTCGCGGCGGCCGGCCCGTTCACCGCCGCGCTGGCCGGCGCCGACCGGTTGATGATCGGTCCGTACACATTGTTGGCGACGATCACCCACTGCACCGTGTTGTCAGAACAGGTGTTGCGGACGATGAAATTGCCCGCCACCTGCACGTCGATGCCGCGGTCGTTGTTGCTGCAGTGGTTCCCCTCGATCTTGTTCTCGACGCTGACGACGACGATCCCTGCGCCCTCGCCGCCGCTGCCGTTGACAGCGCACACATTGTCGCGGATCACGCTCCCCGAGCCGGCGCAGCGGATGCCGTCCTGGGCGCTGCCGCGGACGGTGCACCCCTCCACCGTGCACGACGAGCTGGTGCCGATGCCGTACGTGCCGCTGGCCAGCACCGTGCATCGCGAGACCGTGCCGCCGCTGCCCACCGAGATGCCTGTCCCCGCGTTGCTGTAGGAGGTGCAATCGACCACGTGGCAGCCGCCGCTGGCGTTGATGCCGGTGCCGGCGTTGCTGTAGGCGACGCACCCGCTCACGACGCAGGCGGCCCCGGTGGCGATACCGCTCGCGGCGTTGGCGGAGGCCGCGCAGCCGGTCACCACGCAGCCGTCGCCGCTGAAGATGCCCGCACCGCCGTTGCCGCTGGCGTGCACCGATTCGATGCGGGCGCCGGTCACCTGGAACACCGCCAACGAGACGCCGACCTCGCCCCAGTTGCGCGCTGAGCCGTTCTTAATCGTCACGTTGCTGATGTTGGCGCCCGGGCGCGTGCCGCTGAGCGACCCCGGAACCCCCAGCAATTCGAATCCATTGAGGTCCAGCGTCACACCGCTGGCGGCGATCTCGATACCGACCTTGCCGGCGACGCCGTTGACGTTGCCTGTGAGGTAGTAGGACCCGGGCTGGGTGATACGGAAAAGGCTGTCGGCGTCACCCGGTGTGTTGGCCGCGCTGATCGCGGTGCGCGGCTCGATCTCGGCGAGCGGCTTGGCGGTCGAGGTGATCGCGCCCGTGGGCGGGTTGAGCGGGCCCGCGCCGGCGGACGGTCCCAGGCAGAGGGTCACGAGCGGCAGGAAGAGGGCAACGGTGTGGGGTGAGCGCATGGATCAATCTACCCGGCGGGCCGGCGATCGGCCAACAGGCGGCACTTAAAAAGACCCTCGTTGCATCGGGCGCTACGGCAGCGGCCCGCGGCACCGTGCGTGGCCGCGGCGTGGCGGTCACTGCGACGCCGGCGGGCGACAGAGCACGGCGCCTGCGCAGGGCGCGGCTACCCACTCGCGGGGCTGGCCGATGGTGCCTCATGCCCGGAGTGCGGGATGCGCCGGCGGCCGGTCGCGCGATCAGCGAGACCCCGCAGTCCGGCGAAAGAACAAGCGGCGGCGCAGAACCGGGGACAATCAGCCTGCCGATGCAGCAGGAACTGGCCGACCCCTGAAGGCCGAGGCGGGCGAGAGCATCCAGTAACGGTGACTTGGTTCGCCGCTGAAATTCGCTGAAGGACCTTCGATGATCATAAAGCCCCGCTGGTGCCCGTTGCTGATCGTCTCGACGCTCGCCCTTGCACCCGCCTGCAGCCGGGAGAGTGAACCTGGGTCACCCTCGCCGGCCGCTACACCCGCGGCTCCCGCTTCAGCGGTCGTACCCCCCTTCGCTCCCACGGCGCCTACGCCACCGGTCCCGATCGGCTCCGCCACCGCAGGCGCCGCGGCGCCCACGCCCGCCGCAGCGCAGCGCGCAGCGGGCGACACCCTGGCACCCGAGAGAGTAACGGTGATCGCCTCACTTCCCGGCTTCCGGGACATCGGCGGGGTGGCGACGCGCGACGGAGCGGTTGTCCGCCGCGGCCTGCTCTACCGCTCCGGCCAGCTCCACCGCATCCCGCGAGCCGACATCGAGAAGCTCGCCGCGCTGGAGTTGGTGCGCGACTACGACCTCCGCACGGAGCAGGAGCGCACAGCGCGGCCCGACGAGCTCCCGGCCGGCGTCGAGCTCGTCGCGCTCGACGTGCTGGCTGATGCGGACGAAGCCTCGACGCGCACGCTGTCTGAGATCGTCCGCAATCCCAAACGCACCACGGCGCACGCAGGCGGCAACACCGGCGAGGCCGCCGCGCTGATGGAGCAGACGTACCGCGAGCTGGTGACGCTGCCGAGCGCGCGGGACGCGTACGGCCGGCTCCTCAGGCAGGTCGCGGAGGAGAACGGCACGCCGGCGCTGTTCCACTGCTCGTCGGGCAAGGACCGCGGTGGCTGGGCGGCAGCAGCGCTGCTCACGCTGCTGGGCGTGCCGGAGGAGGAGGTGATGAGCGACTATCTCAGGAGCAACGACACCGCGCTGCCGGCGTACAGGAAGATGGCCGAAGGGTTCGTTGCGGCGGGGGGTGAGCCCGGCGTCTTCCCCGCAGTCATGGGCGTGCGCCCCGAGTACCTGAAGGCGGCGCTGGACGAGGTGAAGCAGCGGCACGGCTCCATCGAAGCGTACTTCGCCGATGGGCTTGGGATCGATGCCGCGGGGCAGAACACGCTGCGGGAGAAGTTTCTGCGGCGCTGAACAGGCCGCCGCGGCCTGTTCGGTGCGGGGACACGCCCGGTGCTAGCGTGTGAAACCGCCGTCAGACGCCGTTCGTGCAGCCGTCACGGCAACTCCCCGTTGCTTCCTCATGATCCACCCGAACAACAACCCTTCCGTTGCGCCTGCGCATGCCGCGGCGCCCGTGGCCGCAGGGGCGGAGGCACCGCTGCCGCTAGTCGTCGAGCGCGTCCTTGGGGAGGGGTGCGATCCGACGCAGGCATGCCCGGTTGAGGCTGCAACGAGGGCGGGCTTGGCCGTACGGGTCGTGACGCTCGTCGTGGTGCTGCTCCCACTGGTGGGGTTGGCCGCGGCGGTGGCGATGCTGTGGGGAGCGCCGTTCCACTGGGTCTATCTGACGGTGTTCGGGGCGATGTACCTGCTGACGGCGCTGGGGATCGGCGTCGGGTTCCACCGGCTCTTCACGCACCGCTCCTTCGAGACCGGCGCGGTGTTCAGGTTTATCTGGGGTGTGCTCGGGTCGATGGCCGTGGAGGGACCGCTGATCCGCTGGGTCGCGGTCCACCGGCGCCATCACCAGCACGCCGACACCCCGGGCGACCCGCACTCGCCGCACGCGGCGCCCGACGAGGACCACGACCACCCCGCCAGCACCGGGGGCGTGCTGCGCGGCGCCTGGCACGCCCACATCGGGTGGATGTTCGAGCCCGGGCCGACCGACGCGGACCTGCAGCGGTACGTCCCCGACCTGCTGAAGGACCCGGTGGTGCGCTTTGTCAGCTCCACGTTCGCGCTCTGGGTCGTGCTCGGGCTGGTGCTCCCTGCCGCCGTCGCGGGGATCCTGACGGGGACGTGGACGGGCGTGCTGCTGGGGTTCCTGTGGGGCGGGCTGGTGCGCGTGCTCCTGGTTCACCACGTGACGTGGAGCATCAACTCGGTCTGCCACCTGTGGGGCACGCGACCGTTCCAGACGCGCGACGAGAGCCGCGACAACCCGATCTTCGGCGTGCTGGCGCTGGGTGAAGGGTGGCACAACGCGCACCACGCCTTCCCGGCCTCGGCCCGGCACGGGCTGGCGTGGTGGAAGCTCGATCTGAACTACCTGGTGATCAAGGCGATGGAGCTGATGCGCCTGGCGCGCAACGTGCGCGTGCCCGATCCCGATCGCATCGCCCTGCGGCGACGGCTGGGCAACGGAGGCGCCGCGGTGGTGCAGTGATCGGTCGATCGTCCCACCGCGCGTGAGCAGTGACTGTGGGGGCTACCCCACTATGTCTACATCCTTGACCTTGCCTCCGGGCGTAAAGGCGACCATCACCTCATGGCCCGCAAACAGGTCGCCGTCGTTCAGCCAGAGTGTCGGTGCGCCCCCGGCGGTCACGGAGATCCCGCTGACGGTGAGCATTGCCGCGAAGGCGGCCTCGGTG
>DASPMT010000152.1:0-4620 GCA_035626935.1 Phycisphaerales bacterium
GACACCATCTGGCCGATCGAGACAAGGCCGCGCTGGGTGTGCACGCCGACGCGGTCGAACGCCGCGTCCGGCAGCGCCCGCAGGAAATCGGCCGTCCAACGCCGGTTCAGGGCGAACAGCTCAGCAACGTCCTCCACGCTCCCGGCGTTGATCGCCAGGACTTTGGAGAACGCGGTCTCGTCGTAGCTGACCAGCAGCGGCTTGTCCTCGGCGGCGATCCGGCGCATCCGGTGGGTGGCGACAAGGTCGCTGTCGTACATGTGCACCACAAGTTGGCGGACGCTCCACGTGCCGGGCACCGGAAAGGCGTCCAGGTCCGAGTCGCTGAGCCCGTGCACCCAGTGCTTGAGGTCGTGCGCCTGGGCCTCGTAACGGTCGATGACGGAACGGTCCATAGGGAGGCATCGTACCGTACCTGCGTGCTGGTGCTCACCGTCATCCAGGGACCCGACAAGGGGCGAACGTTCGAGCTCCCCGACAACGAGCCGCAGATGATCGGGCGCTCATCTGAGAGCCTTCCCCTCAGCGACGGCACCGTCAGCCGCCGCCACGCGGAGTTGACCCCTGACAAGGGCGACTGGTACCTGCGCGACCTGGGGAGTCAGAACGCGACCCTGGTCAACGGCATCCGTATCGAGCCCAACGCGCGGATCAAGCTCAAGCCGGGCGACCAGATCCGCGCGGGGATGACCCTTTTCTCCTTCGGGCGCACCGAGCGACGGGCCGATCCGCAGGTCCGCATGCTCCGGGAGGACCAGGTCGACACGTCGATCGAGCGGTCCCTCTCGTCGGAAGACTCGGTCATTCTCGCGCTCGACGGCGACACCCGGGCGGGCACGGCGCTGGGCGCCACCGTCGCGGGCGGCGCCAACTCCCACCTGCGCGTGCTCTACCGGCTCACGACCCTCGTCAGCACGCTCCCCGAGCGTGAAAAGCTCTTCGAGGGCGTCTTCGACCTGATCTTCAGCGAGTTGCGCCCGGAGCGCGCGGTCTTCCTGATCGACGAGGGGGACGGGCCCGTGCCCTCGGTGGTGCGGTTCGCTACCAAGGCACCGGCGGGCCAGGCCCAGCGCATCGATGTCTCGCGAACGATCCTCCGGCACGCCCTGGACAAGGGCGAAGGGATCCTCGCCAGCAACGCCATGAGCGACGAGCGCTTCCGCAAGGGGGACTCGGTGCAGCGGATGGCGATCCGCAGCGCGATGTGCGTGCCCGTGCGCTCGGCGGGGCGCACGTTCGGCGCCATCTACGCCGACTCTTCCATCGGCGCCGGCGCGTTCAACGCCGATCAGCTCGCCCTTATGACCGCCATCGGCCAGCAGACAGGTCTGGCTCTCTCGCACCTGGAGCTCCTCTCCCAGAAGCTCCAGACCGAGCGGCTGGCCGCGATCGGCCAGACCGTCGCCAGCCTCTCCCACTCGATTAAGAACATCCTCCAAGGTCTTCGCGGCGGCGCCGACGTGGTCGAGATGGGCCTCCGCAAGGACGACCTGAAGGTCTCGCGGGGCGGCTGGCCGATCCTCAAGCGCAACCTCGACCGCATCATCGCCCTCACCCTCAACATGCTCGCCTACTCGCGTCCACGCACGCTGGACGTCGAGCTCACCAAGGTGCAGCCCCTGCTGGACGACTGCGCCTCCCTGCTGGCTGACCAGTGCAAGCTACGTGGCGTCGCGCTCATCGTCGATGTTGATCCCGATACCCCGCCGGTCCCCATCGACGCTGCCCAGGTGCACCAGGCGCTGATGAACCTCATGTCCAACGCCGTCGAGGCGGTGGAGGCCAAGACCGGCGTGGTCACCGTCAGGGCCAAGTTCCTGCCGGAGGACCCCGGCCGCCCCGCCGGACGCGGTCAGCTCCGCATCGATATCATCGACAACGGGCCCGGCATCCAGCCCGAGCTGCAGCGCCGTGTCTTCGAGCCCTTCTTCACGACCAAGGGGCTCCGCGGCACCGGCCTGGGTCTGGCGGTCACCAGCCGCATCGTCGAGAGCCACAACGGCAAGGTGCTCCTCTCCACCGTCCCAGGAAAAGGGGCGACTTTCAGCGTCGTGCTGCCGATCGACCCCGCCACCACCATCGATCCCAGCGCCACCACCGATACCCGCCAACGCGTCGAGACCACCTGGCGGGCCCCGCAGTAACCGGCCGGTCAATGCGGGCGACAGGACTTGAACCTGCACGGCCTTTCGGCCACGAGAACCTAAATCTCGTGCGTCTGCCAGTTTCGCCACGCCCGCGGACTGTCAACTCTACGCGCAACCACCTCGTGCGGGCGGTTGCCCCCGCGGCGGGCGGGTGAAGTCAATTTCACAGACTCCGGTGTTCGGTGCCTGTGCGATGTGTGAACGTGGGCAATAGAGACAATACAGCCCAACATTGAATGTGTTATTGCGAGTTTCTATCATGAATGATGAGTGCTCGGTGCGTGGGTGCGCACCGGGAAGTGTTTGATCAGACCTGCGGGCCTCTGAAAGCGCCCGCGCCATCGCAACAAACGGGTGTCTAATGGCTAAACGTTCTTCGAGCTCGATCGCGAATCTCTCCATTGCCGAACTCAACCGCGAGATCAGCCGCCGCCGCCGCTCGCTCCCGGCGCTTCAGCGCCGCCGGGAGAAGGCGATGGCCAAGGTCGCGAAGATCGACGCCATGATCGCCGCCCTGGGAGGCTCCTCGGGCGGGGGCGGCGCCGGCCGCCGCGGCCGCGGCTCCAACGACGCGACGCTCGCCGATTACCTTCGCCGTGCGCTGACCGGCAACACCATGGGCGTGACCGAGGTGGCCGAGGCCGTGCAGAAGATCGGCTACAAAACCAACTCGCCCAACTTCCGGACCATCGTCAACGCCGCGCTCATGTCCAAGAAGAACGGCTTCAAGCGCGTCGCCCGCGGCAAGTACACCGCCGCCTGAACCCGCTCCCACAGGCGGGAAAACCCAACGTTCTCGCGGCCGGCGCACGCGCGCCGGCCGCGGTCTTTTACAGGCCCTTCAACAATGCCCGAGCTTCCCGAGGTCGAGACCGTTCGCCGCTCGCTTGCGCCTCACTTGGTTGGACGCACTATCGATACCGCGCGTCTCCGCCGGCGCGATTTCGTGTCCGGCAAGGCCACTCCTGCGGCGCTGCTGCAAGGCGCCACCATCGAGCGGCTCGAGCGGCGTGGCAAGCAGCTCGCCGTCATCGCTCGTGACGGGCGCGTGGTGATCGTGCAGCTCGGGATGAGCGGCCAAGTGCTTGTCTCCCCTGCGGACGCTCCGCTTCCCACCCATGTGCACGCCGTGTGGACGCTCAGAGGTTCGAAGCAGACCATCCTCTTCCGCGACCCGCGCCGCTTCGGCGGCCTTACAACACTCGACTCCACTGAAGATCTCCAACGCGCCTGGTCTGCGCTCGGGCCCGATGGACTCGCCGTGACCGGTGGTGAATTCTGGAAGGCCGTCAACGCCTCGGCCCGCGCGATCAAATCAGCTCTCCTGGACCAGAGGACGGTCGCCGGCGTCGGCAACATCTACGCCGACGAAGCCCTCTTTGAGGCAGGGGTTCACCCCAAGGCGATCTGCCGCCGCCTCAGCCGCCCCCGGATCGAGCGGCTCGCGCGGGCCATCCGGGAGGTCTTGGCACGGGCCGTCGAGGCACGAGGTTCCACGCTCCGCGACTACCGCGACGCCGACGGGCTGGAAGGGTCGTACGCCGGCCTGCACCGCGTCTACGGCCGCGGCGGGCTCCCGTGCCCCTCCTGCGGCAAGCCGCTGCAGAAGCTCACTGTGGGGCAGCGGACGACCGTCTGCTGCCCAAGGTGTCAAACCCGCTCGTGATGCGAGCGCCTATTCAGGTGTACGCCTTTGGCTTGGTCGATGCTCTTTCTTCTTCCCTCTGATAGGAGATAGATACTGGTGGTGGTAGTAAGAAGGGGTGTCGGGTTGTGCACAACCCGTGCAGAGCACGGAAACGCCTCGGTGATCGTCGCATAAAACCGGGGTTGCATCGTTGTGGATTGGGTGTGCAGGCGCGCTCGGGGGCGCTGTCGCTTCGCGGCCCCTGTCGGTTGGTCGCACTTTCATCGTGGGGCGTGCCGGGAGGATCCCGACACGCGCCGAGCGCCCTTCCACACCGTGTGCACCGGATGTGGACAACTCAACCGACAGGCGGCGCACCGAGGGTATTGGTGGGCGCACATGGCCAGCCTTACACCGGCCGCATGAGGGGGAAGAGCACAACGTCGCGGATAGTGCGCTGGTTGGTCAGCAGCATCACCAGCCGGTCGATCCCAAGCCCCATCCCCCCGGCGGGGGGCATGCCGACTTTAAGAGCGTTGATGAAGTCCTCGTCGTAGGTCCGGAATGTCTGCTCTTCCGCGTTCTTGTCCGCGTCGCCGCCGGCAAGCTGCTCGCGGAACTTGGCCGACTGCACGTCCGGGTCGTTCAGTTCGGTGTAGTGGGGGGCGATCTCCATGCCGGCGATGAACAGGTCGGCGCGGTCCGCCAGCGCCGGGTTGCCGGTCTTGGGGCGTGTGAGCGGCGAGATCGCGCTGGGGTAGTCGGTGATAAACGTGGGGCGCGTTGGGTCGACACTCTTCTCGGCGTACTCCTCGAAGAGCTCGTTGATCAGCAGCGCGGGGTCGA
>DASPMT010000153.1:0-4150 GCA_035626935.1 Phycisphaerales bacterium
CGTTCGCAGACCTTGAGCAAGGGAAGCGCCGCGGATGGCGCATCCAACCGTCCGCGACCTGGCCGTCGCTCGCGTTGCCGCGCGGGTACCGACGGGTTCTCTTTCCGTGTCGGCGCGCCGTGCGCCGGCTGGTGCCACACGGTTTTCCGTTCCGGTGGGCATCCCCCACATGCCCACCGGAGCGGCTGACCCGGGAGTCAACGACCGCATCGAGTAAACTGTTCGTCATGATCCGCCCGCCCAGCTACCCATGCCCTTGCCGCTCCGCGCTCGCGCGCGCCGGTAACGCCGTGCCTGCGCTGCGCGTCGGCGGGCCCTCCGGAGCGTGGGCGCGGGGGGACGCTTGAGCACACCGACAACGCCGATTGCCGGTGACCGTGGGGTCGGGGAGCACACGGCGGACGCTTTCGCCGCGCTGCTAAGCCCCGCGCGACCCAGGATGTTCCTTGTCGCGCTCGCCATCGTGGCCGATCGAACCGAAGCGGAAGACGTGCTCCAGGACGCGACCATCACGGGCCTCAACAAGTTCCGCGCGGGCGAATTCTCCACCGGGACCAACTTCGACGCCTGGATGGGCCAGATCACGCGGTTCACCGCGCTCAACGCGCGGCGCACGCGGCGTTCAGCGCCGCCGGCCCTGGGCGACGCCTCCGAGCGCCTCAGTTCGGCCGCCAACGGCCCGGTCAACGGCCACCGCGTGCCGCGCAGCGAGGCCTACGACGCCGACGACGCCCGTGCCTTGCGCGAAGCGCTCGACGCCCTTCCCGAGACAGCGCGCCTCTGCCTGCTGCTGCGCGTCGTGGGCGGGCTTCCGTACAGCTCGATCTCCGCCATCGCGCAGGTCCCTGAGGGGACCGCCATGAGTCACGTCCACCGCGCCCAGCGCGCCCTGCGGCAGACACTGTCTGCGCAGAACTCCAACGCACCCGGCGCCCACTACCGCCAAGGGGGCACACGATGAGCACCCAGCCTCCCCTTCCCCACCATCCTCGGACTTCGCCCGACCCGATCGACGATCGGCTCGAGCGATACCTCGACGGCCTCATGCCCGCCGATGAGAGGACCGCGTTCGAGGCCGAGGCCGCGGCGAGCCCCGCGCTCGCGGCCGAGATCACCGTGCACCGGCGGGTCTGCGCAGCGTTGGCGCTGCTAGCGTCGCCCCTTCAGCCTGGAGCGCCACGGCTGGCCGACGAGCACGCCACCCCACCGGCGGCGCGAGCCGCCCGCCGCTGGACCGGGCTCGTGGGCGTCGCGGCGGCGATCGCTCTCTGCGCTTTCGGCGCGGTCTGGTATTTGTCCCGGCCGCCATCGGCCCTGGAACCGCGCGTGTCCAGCGACAGGGAATGGCAGGAGAAGACGCAACGACGCCTCGTCGAGCAGTACGAGGCCCAGGTGGCTGCTGGGTTTGTGCCCGCAGAGGTCTGCACGACCGACGAGCAGTTTGCGGAGTGGACGCGCAGGCGTTTCGAAGTGGCGCTCAAGCCTGTGCACGGCGGGCCGAAGCCCGAGCCGGTGCTGGCTGGTTGGAGCCGGGCTGAGATCTTCTCAGCCTACACCGGCGTGCTGCTGGCGCGCGTCGACGGTCAGCCCGTGATCGTCACGATGGACAACGCGCCCGACCGCTCCATCCCCTCCGACGCCGCCGCCGGCCCGCTGCGCGTGTTCCGCCGCAAGGTGGCGGGCCTGTGGCTGCTTGAGGTGACCCCGCTCACAGAGCCGCGCGTCATCACGCGGATCGAACCGGCGACACCGTAACGGGTTCCGTCTCGTGCGAGCTAAAAGAGGATGTTCGCGTTGGCCTCGGCGGTGGCCGGGCTGCGCCGGGCGCGGCGTTGATCAGCCTGCAGACGGGATTCGCCGTCGAGATGACCGCGTTGCCACCGCCGCCGCGGAACGCCATGCGGTTGCGGATGATAAGCGAGTACAGACTCGTAACGCGCAGGTTCGTGTGGTTGCCCGTCAGCGTGTTGCCTTCCACGACGTACCGTTCTGGTTGACGGTGATTCCTGCGGCGTTGCCGTTGATCGGACCGCCGGGTGCAAGGCGGCGAGCGTACCGGCCCCGGCTGCCCCGGCAAGGCCATCGAGGGAAAAACAGCGGCCCCAGTTCGTGGCTCATGGGGGTAGCGCACACGCTAGACGACCCGCGGGGCAACGGGATCGGGCGTATCAGCCTCGCGGCTTGCCGGAGTCCCTGCCTTGGCCGCGCTGACGCAGGGCCTCGCGAAGGAGGAACTCGATCTGGGCGTTCGTGGAGCGAAGGTCGCGCTGCGCCATCCGGGTGATCTCTTCCCAGAGCTCGGTAGGGATGCGAAGCAGGATGGACTTGCGCTCCTCGGCCATTATCAGGGCAGTTCCGTCGCCGCGCGTAACGAGCCGCGAGCGTACGCGGCGTCGCGTCCTCAGCCTTGGTAAAGGGTTCCGGTGTTCACCACGGGCTGCACCCCGTGGTCGCCGCAAAGGACGACCATGAGGTTGCTCACCATCGCCGCGCGGCGCTCGTCGTCGAGCGAGACCTTGCCGCCCTTCTCCAGGTGGTCCAGCGCGGCCTCGACCATGCCGACGGCTCCCTCGACGATGCGGAAGCGGGCGGACACGACGGCGTCCGCCTGCTGGCGGCGGAGCATGGCGCCGGCGATCTCCGGCGCGTAGGCCAGGTGGCTCAGGCGGCTCTCTTCGATGGTCACACCCGACTTGGCGACCCGTTCCTGCAGCTCGGCGGCGAGCGAACGGCTCACTTCGTCGGTCGCTCCGCGCAGCGAGGTCTCGTGCTCGATGCCGGTGTCGTAGGGGTAGACAGAAGCCAGATGCCGCAGGGAGGATTCGCACTGGGTGTCGACGAAGCCCTTGAAACTCTCGACGTCGAAGAGCGCCTTGGCCGTGTCGGTCACGCGCCACACGACGACGGCGCCGATCTCGATCGGGTTGCCACGGACGTCGTTCACCTTGATCGTCGGCGTCACCATGTTGCGCGTGCGCAGCGAGACGTACGCCTTCTTCGCGAGCGGGTTGACGTACCAGAAGCCCGGCGTCTTGATCGTTCCGGTGTAAGTACCGAAGACGACGGTGACGAGCGCGCTGTTAGGAGCGATGACGCTGAGCCCGCGGAGCATGAACAGGTTCACGAACGCGGCGATCCCGATGATCACCAGCAGCGCTACCCACAGCCCGCCGCCGTGGGCGCGGTCGGCTCGGATCGCGCACCACACGAAGGCGGCGATGAGGCCGAACAAGAGCAGGAGCCCACCGATGAGCACCGGCGCACCCTTGGTGGTCTTGGCTTGGATCTCCGTGGTCACGGTGCCTCCTTTGCGGGCCTTACGCCCTTGTATCACGATGATATCATAAAAATATCACGTGTCAAGGCGCCGTTGCCGGGGCTGAAAGGAAGAGGGGTGCTGGCGGGGACGTGGGCTCGTTACCGCTCACGCGGAAACCGAGGCGTTGGCGGCCGCACGGGTATCCTCGGGAACGCCGCGTTCTACCGGAACCAGGGTGGCGCGGAAACGCCGGCTCGCGGGACGCGTGCTGCTGGCCGCCGCGACGCTCGTGGGCGTCTGCTGTGTGTCTCCGGTTGGCGCTGGTACAGCTTCCGAACTTCGCGGTACGGTCTGGGTCTGATCGCGGTGCCGTAATGTTCCCGGCAGGCCGTTGTTCACGCCTTCTTCAGAACAGGCGCGGGTGTGTACGCCCCTTCGAGGATCGCCTTCGCGTCCGCCTTGAGCCACCCGCTCAGAACGCTTGTATATACGCTGCGGAAGTCGGTACCGAATTTCAGGTCGCCCTGATCAAGGTCGGTGAGAGACGGGTGCCTGGTGGCGACGCCCGCCTGCACCATCGGGCCGAGCAGGAACATCGGCGCCGCGGTGCCGTGGTCGGTGCCGTTGCTGCCGTTCTGAGCCACACGCCGGCCGAACTCACTGAAGACCATGGTGAGGACGCGCCCGTCGTTACGGGTCTTCTGCAGATCGGCGTAGAACGCCTTGACGGCGCCGGAGAGCTGCGACATGAGCTGCGCGTGCCGACCCTGGGCACCCCCCTGCTGGTCGTGGGTGTCGAAGCCGCCGAGGGTGACGTAATAGACGCGCGTCTTGAGGTTGGCGGTGATCATGGAAGCGACCATCTGGAGCTGCTCACCGAGCCGGTTGCCT
>DASPMT010000154.1:0-9471 GCA_035626935.1 Phycisphaerales bacterium
TCGGGGAGATGCTCTTCGCGGACGCGGCGGTGGTTCCGGGTGATCTCCGCACGCTCAACCTCCCACTGCTCGCGCCCTCGGTGCAGCTCGAGCCGCCGTGGGCGGAGGCGGCATCGGGCGTTCTCATGGAAGCGAAGATGACCGTCGCCGACCTGCGCATCCCCGGCCTGAAGCGCCCGTTCTTTGGCGCTGCCGACCGCAACCTGCTCGCCGCCGCAACCGCGTTTTCGCTCAGCAAATCCGCCGAGGACGAACTCACCCCGGGCCGGATCAAACGGACGGCCGCGTTCGAGCTCCCCCGCGGCGGCTACGCAACCGTCGTGCTGCGCGCCCTCGGCCAGTGAACAACGCGCCATCCGTGCGCGTATTGCTGTGGGCCCGATTCCGGGCCGCCGAAGGTTCAGACCGCCGATAAACGACCATCCAAACGCGTCTTTTCCGAGCCCCACCTACCGGGCAGGAAACGGCCGGTTGTCGTGCTAGACTTGTTTCAGATAAATTTGAAAACTCCCGGAATCCCCACGAAATGACCCTCCTTGAGACCATCAACACTCCCGCCGACCTTCGCAAGCTCTCGATCGAGCAGCTCCCGCAACTGGCGGCGAAGATCCGCAAGGCGATCTGCGATCAGGTGATGGTGACCGGCGGGCACCTGGCCCCCAACTTGGGCGTGGTCGAGCTGACCATCGCCCTGCACTACGTGTTCGACTTCGGCTTCGACCGGCTCCTGTTCGACGTCGGCCACCAGTGCTACCCGCACAAGCTGCTCACCGGGCGCCGGCGCATGCTCAACGGCCTGCGCACCAGCAAGGGGATGGCTGGCTTCCCCGAGCCGCGGGAGAGCGTGTTCGACCTCTTCAGCGTCGGGCACGCGGGAACGGCGATCAGCACCGCGGTCGGGATGGCCCGCGGCGACGTGCTCGCCGGCGAGCACTACGAGCCGGAATCGCGGCCGAACGGCCGCCGGGTCGTGGCGCTGATCGGCGACGCGTCGATCGTCAACGGCGTGGCCATGGAAGGGCTCAACGGCGCAGGCACGCTCAAGCGCCAGTTCCTGGTTGTGCTCAACGACAACGGGATGAGCATCAGCAAGCCGCAGGGCGCCGTGGCGGAGTACTTCAACCACATGCGCCTCAGCCACCGCTACACCGGCTGGAAGAACACGGCGAAAGAATGGCTCAAAGGCGTGCCGGGCGGCTCGACGATCCGCGAGGCGTATCACAAGGGGACGGAGGCGATCAAGCACCTGATCAACGAGCAGGGGTGGTTCGAGCACTTCGGGCTCGTCACCGTCGGACCGGTCGACGGGCACGACCTGGCGACGCTCATCCGGGTCCTGCAGGAGGTCCGCAACGTCGACAAGCCGATGGTCCTGCACGTCAAGACCGTTAAGGGCAAGGGGTTCAGCTTCAGCGAGAACGACAGCAGCACCTTCCACTCTCCGCCCGCGTTCAGCGTCGTCGAGGGGAGCAGCCCCGACCCCGACTCGGAGAAGGCGGTCGGCGTTGTGACTCAGGGGTGCCGCGTCGAGCTCAAAAAGGAGGGACGCAGCTTCACGGCGGCCATCGCCGACATCATGGCCGACGCGATGAGCCGCGACGACAAGGTTGTCGCGGCGACCGCCGCGATGCCCGACGGCACCGGCGTGAGCAAGCTGCTGAAGATGTTCCCCGACCGCACATGGGACACGGGGATCTGCGAGAGCCATGCGCTGGACATGATGGCGGGGCTCGCCAAGACGGGGTGCAAGCCGTTCTTCGCTGTCTACTGCACCTTCCTGCAGCGGGCGTTCGACCAGGCGTTCCAGGAAGCGGCGCTGCAGGGATTGCCTGTACGTCTGCTGCTTGACCGAGCCGGCCTAGTCGGCGGCGACGGCGCCGTGCACCACGGATTCTGCGACGTCACGCTGCTCCGCGTGCTGCCCAACGCCGTGGTCACCGCGGCGATGGACGAGCCCAGCCTGGCCGCGGCGGTCGAGTTCATGCGCACGTACGAGGGCGGTCTTTCGAGCGTGCGCTACCCGCGCGACAACGTGAGCCCGCGATTCGCCGGTCAGCCGTGCCCGCCGTTCGTGTTGGGCAAGGCGCGCTGCCTCACGCCCGAGTTCGATGTCGGCGGCAGCGGCAACGACGGCGGGAACGAAGGAGGGGCGCCGGAGTGCGCCGTGCTCGCCTTCGGCACCTGCGCCGTTGACGCTATGGCCGGCTTCGACGAGCTCCGCGGCGACTACCGGGTCGCGGTCTACGACGCCCGCTTCGCCAAGCCGGTCGACCGGGAACTCGTCCGCTCGCTGCTTTCACGCCGCGTGCCCGTCATCACCGTCGAGGACCACTCGGTCGTCGGTGGATTCGGGACCGCGGTGCTGGAGGCTGCCCAGGAGATGGGAATGGATGGATCGCTAGTCACCCGGCTCGGCCTGCCTGACGCCTGGATCTACCAGGACTCGCGAAACCGCCAGAAAGAGATCGCCGGCATCGATTCCGCAGCGATCGCCAAGGCTGTTCGCGTGGCCGTAGATGCCGCGACCGGACGAGAGCTCCGCGCCACCGCCCTCAGCTAACGACCGCGAGCGACACCCAAAGAGGGGGTGACGGCGCCTCTTTCGTTGAGTTCCTGTCCCGCGACCGCGGCAATGTGTCAATGTGTCAAGGCTTGCGGCTATCGGCCGTGAGTTTGAACGTGGGTCCGGCGTCTTGTTCGCGTTCCTCTGTGTGTTTGCCCGTGGGTGCGATTCAAATAGGCGCGGGCGCTGTGTGGGAACACGCCCGCCGCTTCTTTGTAAGCCCCCGTCGCGTACGCGACGGGGGTTTTTCGTTCTGCGGGGTCGTCTGCCCCCTGAGCCCTCCATGGCTCACCGCTGACCGGCGTTATCCTCGCCGTCCCCCGCTCCCGGCGGGTCGCGCGTAACACGGTCGATCAGGTTCAGATCGTCGTCTGACTGCCCCAGCACGCCGGCGTCCCGGGTGCCGTGGATGTCGTCCTTGAGGTTGTTGATCCGGAGTTGGCGGAGGTCCTCGCGCAGCGCCGCCGCGGCGACCAGCGCTTCGTCGCGGGGTATACGCAGGTCGAGGTGATTGGCCCCGTCCGTGTCGGCGTCGACTTTGAACTCTTCTGGGCGCTCGCTGAGCTGGAAGTCCACCCGGATCGTCACCGTTCCCTCGCCGCTGCGAGTGGCCGACGCCTTCACCACCGAGAACTTTAGCTCCGGTTGCAGCAGCTCGATCTCCGCCTCGTCGCCGCGCATCCCCGCGATCGACTCGAGCCACTCCGCCAGGTTCACAAACTCGAACAGGTTGAGGCAGGGGGCGTTCTCCTCCCACTCCTCGTCGGCCGTGGCGACGCGCACGTTCACGGTCGCCCACCCGTCGTCGCCGGTACCGTCCTGGACCTCCGGCAGCGACTCGCGTGAGAAGCCCAGCTCCAGCTCGTTGCCGTTCTCGCCGCGGATCAGCATTCGGTCACCTCTTCATTCGATGATCATCGCGCGTGAGGGTGACGGAGGGCGCCTCGTGAGACGCGTTTCACGAATGGACTGCGGCGGCGCACCCCGCGGTGCGCCGCCGCCGAAGGGAGTTTGGCTGCGACGAGCTCACGCCGTGGCAGGCGTACCCCACGAACCCTGGGATGAGTTCATGGCGGGGACGAAGCGCACGTGCCCGCGGCGGCCGAGCGTGCCGCCGATCCCCGATGCGACCATGCTCGCGATGAACGCCGCGGCGGTCCAGAGGGCCGCCTTGGCCACAGCGCCGGACGCCTGGTCTGCGAGCGCGCGTGCTTCCGCCTCGGTGAGCTCGCGCCCGTACCGGTCAATGAGCATCGGCCGTGACGCCGCGCCGCCGGCCGGTGACGCTGCCGCCCCACTCGTGCCCGGAGAGACGGCTGCGCCGACGCCGCGGGGAACCATCACGAACGGGGCGCCGGCGCCCTGCGTCGACATCCCGCCCATCGCTCCCGCGCCCGCCGCCGCTCCCCCCATGGTCGTCGCGCCGGCCAGAGTCGCGATCGTGGCGCCGAAGACCGCCGCCAGTGCCCAGGACACGATGCCGTGCAGGGCGCCGCCGCCCGTGCGGATCACCCCCGACATGCACCCGGCCACAAAGCCGCCCGCCGCGAACGAAACGATGCCGCTGATGAACAGCCAGGCGATCGCTCCGCCGCCGAGGGCCGAAGCCGGGTCATCGACTGTGTTGGGATTGGCGAGTGCGGCCCCGATGCCGACGCCAAGGAGCGTGAAGATCAGCTGTATTCCAAGAGCCGTCACGGTCCCGCCCACGATGGCGCTCCAGATCAGGGGGCGCCAGAATTCAATCAGGGAGCCGGAAGGACCGTTCGCGATACGAGTGTCGCTTGCCATGGTTGTTTCCTCAAAAGGAGATCGTCGGCTGCCCACGCGACAATGCCGGCCGACCTTGCATGTACCTGTTCCGTGCAAAGCCGGCGGCACCCGGGTGAAGAGAACCTGAAAGGCGGTCCCAGCGGGGTTTAGGCTGGGCGGGTGGAGAGGCCTCCGAGCCACCTGGCCCAGACCGACAGCACCAGCAGCATGTACAGGCGCTGCGAGTGATCCCGCGTAACAAGCCCGCTTTTGCCCGTTCCCAGGTGCTCGTCGAGCATTTGGCGGACGAACGCCATGTTCAGGACGATCCCCAGCGACGGCGGCCCGAACGGCTCGGCCGAATTCATATGGTCCAGCAGCAGCGTCCGCAGCCCGCCGTAATCGGTGCGGAACCAACCGCCGATGGGGATCGCGAAGCCCATCTTGGGCCTGTCGACGATGGGGGCGGGGAGGTGACGGCGGGCGGCGGCGCGGAGGAGACCTTTGCGCCTGCCTCGGGGGACCAGGTCGTCGAGCGTCGCACCAAGGCACAGTTCAGCCAGGTCGTGATCAAGGAACGGCGCGCGCAGCTCGAGGGCTGCCGCCATCGAGCCGGTATCTGACTTTCGCATCAGATCGTTGGGAAGGTGAACGAGGGCGTCGTACAGCACAGCGTTTGTCGTCGTGCCGAATCGCTGTATCGGATGCCGCGGTCGCTCCGCCCGTCCGAGCAACGAACGCAGCATCCGGGACGGAAAGATCGACACAAGATCCAGATACCCGTCACCGCGTGCGGCGTCCACGAGTCTTGCCAGCTTGGACGAGCGCGACTTCGGGTGGTTGAGCTTCAGCAGTGACGAAGGAAAACGCCTCAGCAGACCCGCGCGGTCGGCCAGCACCTGCGCGCCGAAGTGCCGTTCATACCCGACAAACATCTCATCCCCGCCATCGCCGGTAAGGCAGACTTTTACGTGCTGCCGCGCTGCCTCCGAGATCCAATGGGTGGGCAGGAGTGAGCTGTCGCCAAAGGGCAGCCCCAGCTGCTCGATTAGCCCAACAAGGTCCGCGGCGGGATCTGGCCGGCAATCCAAGGTCGTGTGTGACGCTCCGATGTGCGCCGCCACTGTCTCGGCGAACGGCGTCTCGTCGTAACCGGCCGCGGGCATGCGCACTGTAAAGGTGGAGAGTTTCTCTACACGCTGCGCCGCGAGCGCAGCGATCAATGACGAGTCCACTCCCCCAGAGAGAAAGCACCCGAGCGGGACATCAGCGTCCAGCCGCTCGCTCACCGAACGCTCGATCTCGCGGAGCGCCTGTTCCGCCGTAATGCGTCCTGTCCTGGCCGGCCATTCTCCCTTCGTGCGCGCGTACTCGGTTGAGTGCCCGCGCCACTGGTCCGACGAATCGCCAAAGACTCCCCAGTGCGAGGCGGGGAGCGACGAGGTCCCTACACCGGGGGTCAGGCTGTCGTAGCCGAAGCGGATCCACTCATCCAGACCCTCGCTCACTCCGGAAGTCTGTGAGTTCCCGTAGCGGGCAATGAGCCGTTGGGGACCGGCAAGGGTGCTGCAGCAGCCCCACACCGTATCGAAATGGGCCCCAAAGCCCAGCGTATAGAGCGGCTTCTCACCGAATTGGTCACGCGCAACAACGAGGTTGCCGGCGGCCCTGTCCCAGATGGAAAGCGCGAACATCCCACGCAGACGGTCGAAGAGTTCCCCGCCCCACTCGCGCCATCCGTGCAGCAGCACCTCGGTATCGCTGTGATCGGTCGCAAACCGGCGCCCCGCCGCCTCCAGCTCTCGACGCAGCTCACGGTGATTGTAGATGCATCCGTTGAACACCACCGCCAGCGTGTCGGACACATCGGGCAACTGCTGGTAGTGAACAGACGCGTCAGGCTTGCCGTGAAAGACAAACGGGCGGAAGCCGAGCCCGGGGCGGTCTGCCTGCTCCGTCCGCGAGGTTCCGCTCGGGGCTCGTTGCGAAACCATCGGCTGCGCCCCACCCCCGTGATCGATGATGCTCAGCCGTCGGTGTACCAGCGCCACGTCCACGACGGTCCCGTCGGCACGCACGGCGCGGTCGCGGAAGCGCCCCTGACCGTCGGGACCGCGGTGACGGACCGACTGGTCCACAACGTCGAGCCACGCCTCAGGGATCGCGTCAAACGGCGTCCGCTCAAGGGCCGCCCTGGCGGCCTCACCCGGGGGCGTCAATCGCAGGATGCCGGCGATTCCACACACACCCGAGGGTACTCGGCGCGGACGCGCGTTGTTCTCACCGGGCGGCGTGGTGAGCCGCGGCCCGCTTGGCGTCCTCCTCCGCGTCCCGGAGTCGGCGCTGGCGCTGCCAGTCCTCCCACTCCTGCAGCACCTGCGGATCGGCCTTGAAGAGCCAGACCGTGTGCAGCAGCCGCGTCACCATGATCGCGACTCCGAACGGGACCGCGAAGGAAACCTCGCGCCCGATCCCCCAGTGCAGCATGAGCCAGTTGCCCCCCATCGCCACGCCGTAAAAGACCGGCGACAGGCAGAGGCGCTGCAACTGCAGCGTCGTGGCGTCGCGCACGAACCCGACCTTGTTCCCGTTGCCGTTGGACTGCGCCGGCACCGGCTTGGGTGACTCGGGCCGCGCCGCGGGCTTCTCATGCCCCAGCCCGGGGATGTGCGGGATCGGCAGGTGCGGAAGGTGCGTGCCGTGCGTCGCGTCCTTGATGACCGACAGACCCGGCGGGGGGGCTGACTCCAGCACGTCCTCGGCCTTCTCGATCAGGTGCTTGGAGCGCCGCCACGAGTCGGGCCAGTGGTTGGCCAGCCAGTGCAGCCCGATCGCGAAGATCAGGTCGATGAGCCAGTCCGCCGCGGCCCCGATGAGCATCAGGAGCGTCTTGTCGTCCTGACGGATCCCGACGTACCGCGTGAAGTGGATGACGAACGTCCCGCCGATCGCCGCGACGACCGACGCCACCGTGATGTTCACGTTGATGTTGATGAGCCGGCGGCGGTATTGGGTCGTCATCCAGGCCCACATACAGGTCGGGGAGCATATCGGCCGGCACCGCCCCCTGCTTGCGGTCAAACCCCTCGTTTGAGGCGTTCGCGGGCGAGCGCAACCGCCGCGCCCGACTTGTCGAAACCGGTCGCGGTCCGCCCCAGACGGGTGGCGGCAACCAGGGTCGTGCCGCTCCCGCACGTGGGGTCGAGCACCGCGCCCCGCGGCGGGCAGCAGGCCCCGATGAGCATCTCCATCAGAGCGAGCGGCTTCTGCGTCGGGTACCCGGTCCGCTCCGACGCCATGTTGTTGAGCGAGGGAATGTCGAGAACGTCGGTAGCCTTCTTGGTACCCCCCTTCAGACGGTTGCTGGTCGCGGTGACTCGCGGAGGAGCAAAGAAGTACCGTGCCGGGTCAAGGCAGTAGAAGAGAATGTCGTCGTGCTTGCGGGCGAAGCGGCGCGGCGATGAGCCGCCCAGCCCGTACGACCAGACCAGGTGGTTGACGAAGCGGTCCTCACCCAGCAGGTCATCGAGCATAAGGCGGACATGGTGGCAGGTGCGCCAGTCGACGTGAAACAAGACGCTCGCGCTCGGCTTGAGCGCCGGAAGGGTGGCCGCGAGCCGCTCGCGAAGCCAGCTTGCGAACTGCCGCGGCGTCCCCAGGGTGTCGCCATAGGCGGCCCGCGCGTCACGTCCCTTGACGGCGCCGGCCCGCGGCGGCGTCCTCTTGACCGAGCCGGTGTTGAACGGCGGATCGGCAAACAGCAGGTCAATCGATGCCCGCGCCAGGCGGGGCGCAAGGTCGAGCCAATCCCCTTGATGAACGCCTTCCAGCACGGCCGAGCGTATGTGCCGGCGCCCCGGGCCGGCGTCAGCCCATCACCCGCTTATACCCCGCGCCGGCGGACCTACGCGCGCCCGTCCCACGCTGTAGTAGGTGAACCCGCGCTCCTGCATCGCCGAGGATCGATAGAGGTTCCGTCCGTCGAAGATGACTTTTCCCTTGAGGACCTTGCCGAGCTGATCGAAGTCGGGGCTCTTGAAGTCGTCCCAGTCGGTGCAGATGACAATCGCATCGGCCCCCTCGGCCGCGGCGTACATGTCGTCCTCGATCTTCACCGAAGAACCCAGTTCGTGGCGCGCGTTCTCCGCCGCGACCGGGTCAAAGGCCTTGATGGCAGCGCCGTACCCCAGCGCCTTGCGCATCAGGGTGATGCTGGGCGCCTCGCGGATGTCGTCGGTCCGCGGCTTGAAAGCAATGCCCCAGAACGCCAGCGTCCGCCCCGAAAGGCCGCCGGCGGCCTGCTTGGCAGAGAAGTGCGTCAGGATCTTGTCGAAGAACCGCTCGCGCTGCCGCTGGTTGACGTCGTGCACCGCCTTGGAGAGCTGCGTCGGCACGCCCGCCTTCTCCCCCATCATGATGCACGCCAAGGTGTCCTTGGGGAAGCACGAGCCGCCGTAGCCCAGGCCCGGGTAAAGGAACTGCGAGCCGATGCGTTTGTCCGCGCACATCCCCTCGCGCACGCGGCCGATGTCGGCGCCGTACGCCTCGCACAGGTTGGCCATCTCGTTGATGAAGGAGATCTTCGTCGCCAGGAAATTGTTGCTGGCGTACTTCACCATCTCGCTCGAGAGCACGTCCATCACGTGGATCGGGTGGCCGTTGCGCACGAACGGGTCGTAGACGTCCTTGAGGGCCTGCCCGGCCTCCGTCGATTCGACGCCGCACACGACGCGGTCGGGCTTCATGAAGTCGTCGATGGCCGCCCCCTCCTTGAGGAACTCCGGGTTGTTGGCGATGTGGAACGGGATGCCCGCGCCGGCCCGCTCCGCGATGCGGTCGCGCACCTGAAGGCTCGTCCCTACCGGCACGGTGCTCTTGACCACGATCACCTTCGGTTTCTGCGAAGGGCCGAGCGCCCTGAGCGTGTCGGCGATCGCGTCGGCGGCGGCGTGGATGAACCGCAGGTCGGTATGGCCGCGGTCGTCGCTGGGGGTGCCGACGCAGATGAAGATCATGTCGGCGTCGCGGTGGGCCGCGGCGGCATCGGTCGTGAAGACCAGCCGGCCCGCCGCGATGTTCCGCGCCAGCAGTTCGTCAAGCCCCGGCTCGTAGATCGGACTCTTGCCGGCGCGCAGTCGCGCCACCTTCGCCGCGTC
>DASPMT010000155.1:0-2280 GCA_035626935.1 Phycisphaerales bacterium
TATTCCGGCGGGCTGGTGACCTACTCAAACGAACTGAAGACCGTCTTCGCGTCGGTGCCCGCGTCCACGCTCGACGCCCACGGAGCCGTCAGCCGCCAGACCGCCCTCGCCATGGCGGAAGGAGCACTGCGGCGAACAGGCGCGCACCACGCCCTGTCGATCACCGGTGTCGCCGGACCGGACGGCGGCAGCGCAGAGAAGCCTGTCGGCACGGTTTGGATCGCCCGTGTCTCGGCTTCGCTCCCGGCCGACGTGCGCTGCTTCCGGTTTACCGGTGACAGGGCCGACGTTCGGGCCCGCTCCTGCTCCGGTGCACTCACGATGCTCCTCTTCGCGCTCAAGGGTGCTGAGCCCGGCCGCCTGCTGTGGCAGCACGTCCCATAAGCCCGAGCCCGCATTCTCCCTCGATCAACACCGAAACCGCACGTGTTGCTCCTCCGCAATACCCAGCCGTTACAGACCCACCCGCCGGCGTCGCATTCACGCCACACGCGCTTGCCGCCGCGAGCCCGTGTGGTCGATTATCAACATCATGAGCGGATCGACCCCACCCCCACCGCGCCCTTCGGGCGAGAGCGGCGGTCTGCGCCCCACGCGCACGCCCGCCCCTCGCCCGTGGCGACGCCCGGCCGAACCCGACCTGGTGTCCGACCGGCTCGGTCTGCTCGCCCACGAGCTCTCCGGCCTGGTCGACGGTTCGATGCGCCACATCGGCCTCGCGCTGCGTTCGGTCGATGAGGGCGTCGCCGTCCGGCGCGAGAGCGACGACATCGCTCAGCGCCTCCGCACCGTGCAGGCGGCCCTCGGGCGTATGGCCGACGCGATCAGGCACGCCGCGGGCGCCGCCCCGATGCACTGGCTGCAGGCCACGTTCAACGCGACGCTGGCCGACGCCATCCAATACGCCACCGGGATCATGGAGCCCTTGGCCGGCGAGCGCCGGGTGAGCATCGAGGTCGACCTGGAGCCCGTGTTCCACACGCTCCCGCCCGGCCATCTCTACACCGTCGTCGTGAACGCCATCCGGAACGCGCTCGAGTCCATCGTGGCATCGGGCGAGCCGCGCGGCGTGATCAGCATCGCCGGCTGGGTCGAGTCGCGCCCTGCCGCATCCGCCACGGTGCGCCAGTTCGTCTGCATCGAGATCACCGATACCGGCCTTGGCCCACCCCCGCTGCCCGAAGGCCGCGAGAGCATCGTCTTCGAGCCGGCCTTCAGCACCAAGCCCGGCGGTCTGGGCGTCGGTTTGGCGCTCAGCCGGCAGATCGTCGAAGGGATCGGCGGGCAGATCGAGCTCCGGGTCGGCCCGAAAGGGATCGGTGCCACCCTCGCCGTGTCGTTCCCTGCCCTCGAGATGGAGACCCCCGCGCCCCCGATGGGTTGACCACCCCCCCGCCCCTCGCCTCGCCTGTCCATGCCCGTCGCGGCCCGCCTCGCCGCGACGCGACCGCCTTCCCCGCCTCGGAGCCAAGCTTGAGCACCCCCTCAACCCCTCAGCCCACCAGCGCCGCGCGCCCCCGCATCCTTGTGGTGGACGACGATCCGATCGTCGCCGAGAGCCTTGCCGAGTTCCTCGCCGCTGAGAACTTTCGTGCCGCTACCGCTTCGAGCGGGCTCGAGGCGCTCGACGCCATCGCCAAAGCCGAGACCGGGAGCGAGGGACAGGCGCCCGGCAAGCCCGACCCGTTCGCGGTCGCGATCGTCGACGTCGCGATGCCCCAGATGAACGGCATGGAGCTTCTGAAGAAGCTCGGCGCCGAGCACCCCGGTACCAGCGTGCTCATGCTCACCGGCTACGGGACGATCGAGAGCGCCGTGCAGGCCGTCCGCCTTGGAGCCGCCGACTACCTCACCAAGCCCGTGGTCGATGATGAGCTGCGCATCGCGCTGGAGCGAGCGCTGCGGCAGCAGGCGCTCCAGGCGGAAAACCGCTCGCTCAAGCAGCAGCTCGAGTCGCGCTACGGCCTGGAGAACATCGTCGGCGGCGACCCGCGCATGCTGCGCACCTACGACCTGATCGAAGCCGTCGCGCCCACCAAGACCACCGTCCTGATGTCGGGCGAGAGCGGCGTCGGCAAGAGCCTCGTCGCGCACGCCATCCACCTCCGCTCGCCGCGCCGCGACAAGCCGTTCGTCGAGCTGGCGTGCGGCTCGATCCCCGAGACGCTCCTGGAATCAGAGCTCTTCGGTCACGTGAAGGGGAGCTTCACCGGCGCCCACGCCGACAAGGCCGGCAAGTTCCTCGCGGCCGACGGCGGCACGCTCTTCCTCGACGAGATC
>DASPMT010000156.1:0-4477 GCA_035626935.1 Phycisphaerales bacterium
GTCGGGCCACGGCTCCAGCTCCCCTTCGTCACCGTCGAGTTCCTGGGCGTCGTCGTCGTCGAACCCCTTGAGCTCGCCGGGAGACCGCCCGTCGCGATCGCGTCCCGGTGTTTCCGGCTCGTCGCCGATGCTGGCGCGCCACGGCTCATCTTCCTCTTCGCGATCGTCGCCGCGCCCCCGGTCCCCACCGGCGCCTCCGCCCCCACCCCCCCCTCCACCGCCCCCGTCACGCCAGCCACCGGCACCGCTTGGCGGGGGCCCGTCGTCGGCCGATTCGAACGCGACCGTGTACCCCTCGATCGGCGTGAGGGGCTCGACCGGGTAGACGCCCAGCGGGAAATCGAACGTGCCGCCCCCTTCCGCCTTGGCGGTCTGGCGCTGGATGGAGGTGTCGACGCGCGCGCGGGCCACGGGAGAGGATAGAACCGGTGTATGCGCCGGCGGAAGGGGCTCCGGCATGAGAAGGACGTCTCGCGCGGCGTACCGTCGTGCATGAGCCGAGTCACGTCGCTGGTGCTGGTTTCGGTTGGGAACACACGCTCGCGCATCGCCCGGGTAACGGGCCGCGGCGGTGATTTCTCCAAGGCGACGCTCGAGCCGTCGGTGGTAGTCGAGAATTCAGCCCCTGGGGAGCTCGAGCAGGCCGTCACCGCCGCGGCGACGGACCTAGATCCTGACCGGGCGCAGGCGCTGGTGGCGAGCGTAAACGACCCGGCGCTGCCGCGTATCGCCTCGGCCCTCGGCAAGAGCGGGCTGGCCGTGACGCGTCTGGGGAATGGCTCGGGGGGAACAGTGCGTGTTCCGGTGGCGATGAACCTGGAAGGATCGGCGAGCACGGTCGGCGCCGACCGCTTGCTGTGCGCGCTGGCGGCAACGGCCCGCTCAGGCGGATCGCCGTGCGCGGTGATCGATGCGGGTACCTGCGTGACAGTCGACTATGCCGACGCTCACGGGGTCTTTCAGGGCGGAGCGATCGCCCCGGGGGTTGCGCTCATGCTGCGTTCGATGCATCAAGGAGCCTCGGCGCTGCCCGCTGTGGAGCCTCCCCGCAAGGGGGAGGACGCGTCCTGGATGACCACGGAAGAGGTGCGGGGGGCGATGGGGAAGAACACGCGCCAGGCCATGCTCCTTGGCGCCCTGAACGCCGTGCGGGGGCTGGTGCGGTGGCAGGTTGAGCGGTTCGCCGAGGCCGCGGGCGCCTATCCGCGGGTGATCGCGACAGGCGGGGATGCGCCGCTGCTGTTTGACCCCAAGGTGAGCGGGGTGGGGGACGATCTGGTGGAGCACATCGTTCCGGACCTGCAGCTTGTGGGGATGGTCGCCGCGTGGGCGTTGCTGCACGGCGGCGCAAACGAAGAATCGCGGGGCAACGAGGAGCCGGACGGCGACGAAGAAGAGTGAGCCGGCCGGCCCTCTGCGCGGCGGTGCTCACTCCAGCTTCATACAGATCCCGCGCGGGGAATCCGTAGATCGCGTGATGGGTGCCTGTAAACGACGAGCGTCGAGCGACGACCTCCCCACCACCACCGAGCGGATTGTGGCGGCACCCGCGCGACCGGGCGCACCTGAGATCGTCACAATCGGCTATGAGCTCCGCGACGGAGAGGAAGTGATGGGCCTCCTGAACGACCGGGGCGTCTCCTATCTGGCCGATATCCGCCAGCGCCCGTTCTCGCGCAAGCTCGACTTCCGCGGCGGAGCGCTGGCCGCGCACTGCAAACGGGCCGGCATCGAGTACGTGTCGTGGCCGATGCTCGGGTCTACACGCGAGCAGCGTGACGAGAAGGAAGCGACGGGCGACATCGGCGCGTTCCAGGCCAGGTTCGAGGCGTACGCACGCGAGTTCATGCAGCAGCCGGTGGCCGAGCTCGCCGCGATCGCCGGGCGCAGGGGGAAGGTGGCCCTGCTGTGCTACGAGCGCGGCCACGACGAGTGCCATCGGCGAGTGATCGCGGCGATGCTGGCCGAGCGCACCGGCGGGGGAATCGTGGCGCTGGAGTGACGACCGGGCTCTGCTGGCACGGCTGGGCCGTACGGCGGGCGGCGCTTCGCCGTCGGCGCCGTGCGAACGGCCCTTGTTGCTACGCTGACGCACGATGGACGCGTGGTGCCGGGTGAGCAGCGGCGGCAGGGTGGGGCCCGGCGGCAGGACGGGCGCGATCGCGTGCATCGATCTCATCGGCGACATCGACGGCGCCTTTCTCAAGCTGGACATCAGACCCGTTCCCCCCGGGCAGGTGCGTCTGCGCCGGGTCCCCGCCGGAGCGGTGCGCGACGAGGCCGTTGTCGGGCGCTGGAGCGACGACCGCGCAACACTGATGATCCATGGTGGCCGCGCCGTTGTGACCGGCGTGCTCGCGTCGTGCCAGGGGGCAGGAATCAGGCACGCCGACGCCTTGCCCCACGCGGTTGAAGCGGTGGACGAAATCGAATCGCTGATGCTCCGCGCGCTCGCGCGGGCGCACAGTCCCGCCGCGGTGGACCTGCTGCTGGACCAGCCGCGGCGGTGGCGTCACCGACCTCGGCGGACCGGCGCCGAAGCCACCGCTCCCGGCGCCGTCCGCGACGCCGCTCTTCACCGCCTGATCGAGCCGGCGCTGGTCGTGGCCGTGGGCCCGCCGAACATCGGCAAATCGTCGCTTCTCAACGCGCTGGCGGGCCGAGGCGTGGCGGTCGTCGCCGATGAGCCGGGCACCACACGCGATCACGTCGGTGCGCTCATCGATCTGACGGGGGTGGTTGTGCGATGGGTCGATACGCCCGGACTGGAGAGCGGCGTCGCCAGCGATCCCATCCAGGCGGAATCGCAGCGGCTGGCGCGTGAAACCACGGCGTCGGCGGATGTACTGCTGCTCTGTTCCGATGCCCGGCACGCCCTGCGAGAACCACCCCCCACTTCCGGTGTAACGCTGCGGATCGGTCTCCGCGCAGACCTTGGGCCCGTGGTGGGCGCTCAGGCTGAGGTCAGCGTCCTCAAAGGCACGGGCGTCGAGGATGTGGTGGCGGCCGTGCGGGAAGCGGTCGTCCCGCGCCGGTACCTTGATGACGGCCTGCCGTGGGCGTTCTGGAGTCGCGGTCAGGGGAGCGATTAGTGGGCAGCGGCGTTTCGCCATCGGCGTGGCTTTGACCTAACATCCCCCCCTATGGCCGACGACAACAAGAAAAGCGGGCTCGACCGCCGGCAGCGCGACATCAAGGTCGGCGCAGGCCTGGAGGAGTCGCGGTACAACGTTGAGTTCATCGACTTCCTGCGCAAGTGGGGACCGACGGTGATGCTCGTCATCGCCGCCGCGGCCATGACGTTCTGGGGTCTGCAGAAGTACCGCGAGAACAAAGAGGCCAAGACGGGCCTGGCGTTCGGCGATGTTGACCAGGCGATGGGTAACGGAGCAGCGGACGTCAACCCCGATGTGCTGGTGCGCATCGCCGAGGACAACGAGGGCCAGGGGTCGGTACCAATCCTTGCGCGCCTGGCCGCGGCCGAACAATGGCGTAACAGCGCAATGAAAGGGTACCGCCCCGGCGCGTTCGACGCGCGTACGCGGACGGTGCTGAACCAGGACGACTACCTGACTCGGGAGGGGCGTCAGGAATTCCTGGAGAAGGCGAAGCAGCAGTACCAGTGGGTCGTCGATCAGACCGCGGGGAACAAGGCAAAGGCGACGTTCACGCTGACGGGGTTGATGGGCCTCGCCGCGGTCGCCGAGACGCAGATGAAGGCTGAAGAGGCCAAGGCGGCGTACACGCGCGCCCAGAAGCTCGCCGAAGAAGCCGGGTTCCCCGAGTACGCGGCGCTGGCCAAGACCCGTCTGGAGAGCGTCGACAGATTCACCGCGCCGCCCGTGTTGCTGCCCGAAGCGATGGTGATGTCGTGGGACAAGCCTGTTGCGCCGCCGCCGGCTCTGCCGGGTTCCACCGGCTCGCTGCTAGGACCTTCGGCGCTCACCGGCGACTTCGGCGCCGGCGGCACGCCCCCGGTGATCACCGTTCCGCCCATCGCGCCGCTGCCCGCGCCCGAGGCCGCACCGCCGAGCGGCACGCCATCGGCGCTGCCCCCCGCCCCACCCACCGCACCGACCACTCCCGCGCCGGGCGAGCCCAAGAAGCCGTGAGGATCGAGCGATGGCGCACGGCAAGCGGCGAAACGTGAGCCGGAGCGAGTCGCGGCGGAAGGACCCGCTGATCGGGCCGGGCGGAAAGGTGGACCCCGCAGCGTTGTTCCGCGCCGCCGCGGAAGCGGCCGGAGACAGGTCCTCAGCCGATCCTTCGACCGCTGAGTCCGCGCCGCCCCTGACGGCCCCCGGTGTGGAGGAGGCCGTTGAAGACGATGACGGCGACATCATCACCGCGCGGCCAGCCCGCACGCAGCGTGTATCGTTCACGCTCACACGCGACCTCGACAAGCGGCTGGACAAGTACCTGGTCGACCGCATCACGTTCCTCAGCCGCAACAAGCTGCAGGAACTGATCGATGCGG
>DASPMT010000157.1:0-2186 GCA_035626935.1 Phycisphaerales bacterium
AGGGGCTTTCCTGCGCTCACAGGGCGATTCTCGGGCCGGTAACCAACTCAGGGTTGTATTGGAAACAGGAACTTCAGGGCCTCGGGGAACCGCCTGGCCCACGCCTCTTCGTTGTGCACGGCGCTCTCCTCGAAGACGAAACGCCGGCGGGTATCGCCGAGCCCCGCCGACCCGAGCGACTCGTTGAATCCCCGCACCGCGCCGGCGTAGCGCTCGCTCACGTCGGCCTTGCCCGCCTCTTTGCCTCCCACCGCCAGGAAGATGCGGTCCGGCCAGCGCTGGGTATCGGCGAAGAGCGTCTTCCAGTGGTCGGTGCCGTTGAACGTCAGGCTCGGGCTCTCGGCAAGCACGCGTCCGAACATCTCCGGATGCTTCGAACCCGCGTAGAGGCTGATGAGCCCGCCGAGTGACGATCCACCGATGGCTGTGCTCTCCGGGCCCGACCGCACCCGGAAGACGCGCTCGACGCGCGGCATGACAGTACCGGTGAGCCACTGCACATACGCGTCTCCGCCCGCCATGTGCCCAGGCAGGACTTCCTTGTCGATGATCGGCGGGAGGTACTCCGCGGTGCGCAGCTTCCCGGCGTGCGGGATGCCGACGATGATCAGCGGCTCGACGGCCTTGGCGTTGATCAGCTTCGTCGCCGTCTCGTCCACCCCCCACTCGGCCGGGATGGCCGGGTGCTTCTGAAAGATGTTCTGCCCGTCGGTCATGTAGAGGATCGGGTACCTGCGGTCTCTGTTCTCGGGCGCGTCGTAGCCGGGCGGGAGCCAGACCAGCAGGTCACGCTTGAACGGCGGCGCATCACCGCCCGTCACCTCCAGGCGTTTGACGGTGCCGGTGACGTTGAGGAAGTAGTACGGGTTGACGTCCGCGCGGGCCTGCACGTTGGGCCGCTGGTCACCCCATTTGGGAATCTCGAACGTGAACTCGGGCTTCTCGCCGCTGGTCGCGTACTTGGCTTCAACCTCCGGCAGCATGCGGTTGCCCGGCACGGTCATGTCGGCCTTGAGCTCCTCAGTCTCCCACGAGCCGCGGGTGAACTTGAACTCCATCGCGCTGTCGGCCGCGGCGGGAGTCATCACGATTTCCCACGACATGTCCGAGCGTGCCTGCAGCTTGAACTTCTCGCTGCCGGGGTCCCAGCCGTTGTGGCTGTGAGCGAGGTAGATCGGCGAACTGGGTGACGCGAGACCGGTGGCATCCTTGACGCGGATGACGTACCCCTGCTTGAGCGTCTCGGGGCGGACGCCCTTTGCACCGGGCTGCGCAGCCTTTCCTGGCGCCGGCGCAGTCACCGTCGGGGCGGTGGCGTCCCGGCTACGCCCCTTTGTCGGGATGGCGAACAGGATGCTGGCGGCCATCACGACGGGGGTGACAAGAAAGAGCGTGACGACGAGCTTTGGGGACATGCAACAGGGTATGCAAAAAGGGCCGCGCCTGTCCGATTGGACAGGCGCGGCCTCTTAGTTCTTTGCACGGCTTGCCGCTGCCGCTCACCGCATGTTCACGCCGCCGATTTTCTTCAGGCGCATCTGCAGATCGTCGGCGTTGGGGCTTGCCTCGAGGGCGACGCGGACGTGGACGTACTCCTGCTCGACGCGCTCGAGCAGGGAGCCGTTGAAGTCGACCATGCCCTGCTGGCGGGCTTCGACGCTCTTGAGGTACTCGCGCAGCTCGCCCTCGCGGCCTTCGAGGATGAACTTCTGGACGATGGGGTTGTTGACCAGGATCTCCAGGGCCGGGATGCGCGCTATGTCGGCGTGCATTGTGGGGAGCAGCTTCTGGTAAACGAACGCCCGCATCTGATAGGCGAGCATTTTGCGGACCTGCTCGACCTCCTCGGCCTCGAAGAGGCCGTAGATGCGGCTGAACGTCTGCGTCGAGCTCGACGCGTGGATCGTTCCGTACACAAGGTGGCCCGTCTCGGCGGCGTGGAGCGCGGCCTCGAAGGTCTCCTTGTCGCGCATCTCACCGACGAGCACCACGTCGGGGTTCTCGCGGACAAGGGCGCGGAGGGCGATCTTGAAGTCGAGGCAGTCGATGCCGATCTCGCGCTGGTTGATCGTCGCCTTCTTGTCCGTGAAGATGTACTCGATCGGGTCCTCGATCGTCACGATGTGCACCGGCTTCCGCTCGTTCACGTAGTCGAGCATCGCCGCGATCGTCGTCGTCTTGCCCGA
>DASPMT010000158.1:0-2061 GCA_035626935.1 Phycisphaerales bacterium
GTTCCCGCCGATCATGATCGCGCTTGTGGTGACGCTGATGCCGATCCTGATGAACAAGGCGGCGCCGCGGGTGAAGGGGCACGTAGCGCTGGTTGACCGGTCCGGCGTCGTGGCCGCCCGCCTGGAAAAAGCGTTCACCGAGGAGTCGTTGCGCACGCGGCGCGACAAGCGCCGGTCCGACACGGCGGCGGCGGCGGGGGTTTCTGAGGACCTGCAGAAGAGGGCCGCCGAGGCCCAGATCGCGCAGGAGCCGGCGCCCGACTTGACCCTCCGCACGCTGCCGGCCGACACGGATGTCGAGGCGGCCAAGGCGGCGATCCGGCTTGCGCCCGGCGGCGGCAAGGCGGACGCACCCGACGTCGGAACTCCGCCTGCGCCCGCAGGGAGCGAGCAGGACCCGCGTCTGGCGCTGATCGTGATCCCGCCGACGGCGGTGGCGCCTGAACCGGGGAAGCCGTACGCCGGCTTCGACCTGTTCGTCGCTCCGAAGCTGGACATCGAGGTCCGGGGCGACATCGAGTCCCAGGTGCGCGAGGCGATCGTCGATGCGCGGATCGCGGCCGCCAGTATGGACGTTGAAAAGGTGCGGGCGATCACCCGCCGCCCCGAGGCCGCAACGCGGGCGATCACCAGCACGGGTGAGAAGAAGGGGAGCGAGGCGGCGCAGCTTCTGATACCTGGGGCGTTCATGCTGCTGCTGTGGATCAGCGTGTTCACCTGCGGGCAGTACCTGCTCTCCAGCACGATCGAGGAAAAGTCGAACCGGGTGATGGAGGTGCTCCTCTCGGCGGTTTCTCCCGTTCAGCTGATGGCGGGGAAGATCCTCGGACAGATGTGCGTAGGGGTGGTGATGCTCGTGATCTACGGCGGCGCCGGCGTGCTCGGGCTTATCGCCGCCGCCATGGCGGACTTTGTGGACCTGTCGAACCTGATCTACCTGGGCATCTACTTCGTCATCGCGTTCGCGCTGATCGCCTGCCTGATGGCCGCGGTGGGGAGCGCGGTGAATGACGTGCGGGAGGCGCAGTCGCTGCTCGGCCCGATCATGATCGTCCTGTTCATCCCGATGATGCTCTGGATGCCCATCCTGCGGAACCCCAACAGCATGTTCGCGCAGGTGACGTCGTTCATCCCGCCGATCAGCCCGTTTGTCATGGTGCTGCGGATCGCCGGCAGCGAGCAGATCCCGACATGGCAGATCCCGGCGTCGATCGCCGCGGGCCTCCTTTCGGTGGCTGTTTTCTTGTGGGCTGCCGCGAAGATCTTCCGCATCGGCGTGCTGATGTACGGCAAGCCGCCGAACATCGCGACGCTGATCAAGTGGGTGCGGATGGCTTGATCCGCCCGCGGAAGTTGGTATCGTCCGCCCAATGCCCGCACCCCGCGACCCGGACCGCACGCCGTACAACACGCCGATCGAGGTGGAGCCGTATGGGATCGTGCGTCCGCCGGGAGCGAGCGGCGCTGGTGGCACGCCTCCGGTTCCACCGGGCCCCCCGCCGATGTTCGTCGGCGGCGCAGCGTCCGCTCCGCTCCCCAACTCCGGCCAGGCGATCGCTTCGCTGGTGTTAGGGATTGTCTCGTGCGTCCTGTTCTGCCTCTGCTACGGCGTGATCTCGATCGTCTGCGGGATCCTGGCGCTGGTCTTCGCCAAACAGGCGGAAACCGAGATCGCGGCCGGCCGTGCGAACCCGGCGGGCCGAGCGCTCGCCAAGGCCGGCCTGATCTGCGGCATCGTCGGCATCTGCATCGCCGTTCTGTACCTGATCGCGATGATCGTTGTTGTCGCCTTCGCCATCAGCAGCGGTGGGGCGAATCCGGCGGGGACGCCCTGATGCCACGGTCTCCCGCTAGAGAGACGACGCGCTACGACCTGTACCGCTGGTGCGTGCAGGACGCTCCGGCGATGTGCCGTTTTCTGGCCGCGGCCCACGGCGGCCGGCCGCGCCTGCTCCGCGAGGACTTTGCCGGACCGGCGGGGCTCGCCGCGGAGTGGGCCTCGCTCTCGTCCGGCCATAGCTCTCTAGCGGTTGACATCGACCGGGAGCCGCTGGCCCACGC
>DASPMT010000159.1:0-11973 GCA_035626935.1 Phycisphaerales bacterium
GCCCCGTACCGAGCGCCAGGCCCAGCCGTTTGTCGAGCTCGTAGACTCGGTAGCGCACGGATTCGATCCGAGCACCCGCACCGTGCGGCCCAGTGAGCTTGAGCGATTCCTCGATCGCCCGCAACCCCTCCGTCGCTCGTCCCGCGGCCGCCGCCACCACCGCGTGCAGAGATCCGCGCACGGTTTCGGATCCCTCGGCTTTGATCGAGGTGCCCACATCTCCCGGCGTGTCCCGCGACGCCAGCAATCCCAGCCGCCCGCCCGGCACACTCTCCAGCACCGCCCGTAGATCGTGCCGCGCCCGCTTGCACAGCGCAGTCAGTTCGGCGTGATCCAACCCGAACCGGGCCGCGTCCTCCATCACCCGCAACCCCTCGGCCACGCGGTTCGCGTTCGCATCGATGATCCGCAGTGCGCTGTCCACGGGCGAACACTAGGGAAGACCCACCTGCCGACTTCCCTTTGTAGCACGCATCCCACTCCCACCTCGCCAACCATCGCCCCATGCCGGCACCCGCCTCCCGTCGCATCCTCGTCCTTTCCGCGTCCGTCGGTGCCGGCCACATCCGCGCCGCTCAGGCGATGGAACTCGCTCTCAAGCGAGCAGACCCCAACGCTCACGTGCAGAACGTCGACGTGCTGACGCTCACCAACGCCCTCTTCAAGCGCCTCTACGGTGCGGCGTACCTTGACCTCATCAAGAAGGCCCCCCACCTGTTGGGCGCCGTCTACGACCTGACAGACAAGCCGCAGAAGACCCGCGGCACGCGCCACGCCCTCCGCTCGCTGGTCCAGAAGGCCAACCTCAAGAAACTCACAGACCTGCTCGAAGGACCGTGGGACGTCGTCGTCAACACTCACTTCCTGCCGGCCGACATGATCGCCACGGCCCGTCGGCGTCGCAGGCTCGCAACCCGGCAGGTCAGCGTGGTCACCGACTTTGACGCCCACGCGTTCTGGGTCAACGAGCCGTGTGAGCGTTACTACGTTGGCGCGGAAGAGGCAGCGCTCAGCCTTGCCTGGTGGGGTGTTGAGCGCGCGAAGATCACGACCACCGGCATCCCCGTCCACCCCGTCTTCGCCCAGCCCAAGACGGCCGCCGGCTGCAGAGCGAAGCACGGCCTGTCGATCGATCGGCCCGTCCTCCTTCAACTGGCCGGCGGCTTCGGCGTCGGCCCTATCGAGTCGATGCTCCGCTCCATCCTCGGAATCGAACGCCCCCTCCACGCCGCGGTCGTCTGCGGCAGAAACGCCGAGTTGCAGAAAAAGCTCGACGCCGTGCCCGTGCCGGCGCGTCATAAGGCCACCATCGTCGGATTCACCACCGAGATCGACGAGCTCATGGCCGCGGCCGACGTGGTGATCACCAAGCCGGGCGGTTTGACGACTGCCGAGGTGCTTGCCCGAGGCTGCGCCATGGTCATCATGAACCCGGTACCGGGTCAAGAGGACCGAAACAGCGATTACCTCTTGGAGCAGGGCGCCGCTGTAAAGGTCAATACGCTGGCATCACTGGGCTGGAAGGTCTCAACCCTTCTGGCGGACCCCGCCAGGCTCAAGACGCTCCGGACAAACGCCAGGACGATCGGCCGGCCAAACGCCGCCCAGACTATTGCCAACGATGTTCTGGCCGCGCTTTGAGTGCTGAGTGGACAGAAATCGCCGATGCACTCCCCGCACCCCACGCACCCCCCACCCGTGCGCGATCGTTGCGCACGTCACCCCTGTACCTCACCCGTGCGCGGCCAAGGATCAGCCATGACGACCCCCTCCGCCCCCCATCCCTGCGAGCCGTGCGTCATCGTAATCTTTGGTGCCTCCGGGGATCTCACGGCACGGAAGCTGATCCCCGCGCTCTACGAGCAGCACCGACAGGGTCGTCTGGCGACGGGCACTTCCATCGTCGGCGTCGCGCGCACGGAAATGTCGGACGATCAGTTCCGCGATAAGATGCTGGAGAGCGCACGCCAGCACGCCGCATCATTCGACCAGACGCTCTGGGACCGCTTCGCCAAGCGGCTCTCGTACCACGCCGCCGACGCCGCCGCGTCGGGCTCGATGGAGGGGCTGGGGCAGGAGATCGCCCTGCTGGGGGCGGCGGGCGGCATTATCCGGCAGGGCGGCATGCCCAACATCCTCTTTTATCTCTCGGTCTCTCCCGACCTCTACGAACCCATTATCGAGAACATCGGCGCCTCGGGGCTGGTGTCCGAAGGGCACCGCTGGTGCTCACTCAACCCGGAAGCGACTCCCTGGCAGCGGATCATCGTCGAGAAGCCCTTCGGCAGCGACCTGGCCAGCGCTGAGTCGCTCAACCGCGCCCTCGGGCGTGTCTTCGAGGAGGAGGCCATCTTCCGCATCGACCACTACCTCGGGAAGGAGCTGGTCCAGAACATCGCGGTGATGCGCTTCGCCAACACGATCTTCGAGCCGCTCTGGAACCGCGACAGCGTCGAGCACGTGCAGATTACCGCCGCCGAGACGGTCGGCGTCGGCAGCCGCGCGGCCAACTTCTACGACCGCGCCGGTGCGCTCCGCGACATGGTGCAGAGTCATCTGCTGCAGGTGATGTGCATGGTGGCTATGGAGCCGCCAAGCGTCTTCGACGCGGACGCCATCATGCGCGAGAAAATCAAGCTCCTCGGCTCGTGCGTCATCACCGGCGACGTCGAGGCGCCCGGCGCCTGCGTCATGGGACGTTACGGGGAAGGGCCGGGTCCGGACGACCTGGCCTATATCGAGGAGAAGGGCGTCGACGCGCGGCGCAACACCGACACCTACGCCGCCATCCGCCTGCTGATCGACAACTGGAGGTGGTCGGGCGTTCCCTTCTTCCTGCGGTCCGGCAAAAAGCTCGCAGCAAAGGCAACCGAAATCGTGGTGCAGTTCCGCCGCCCGCCGGTCCAGATCTTCCGTATGTTCGACCAGTCGATCGCCGACCGCCCCGCCAACCGGCTCATCATCCACATCGCCCCGCGCGAGGGGATCAGCCTCCGCATCGAGGGAAAGGTGCCCGGCATGGGGATGAAGCTCGACTACGCCGACTTGCAGCTCGACTACCTCGACCGCTTCGGAGGCGAGCAGGTCGAGGCGTACGGGCCGCTCATCGTGGACGCCATCCGCGGAGACCGCACCCTCTACAAGCACCGCGACGAGGTCGAGCTCGGCTGGCGCATCTGCGAGCCGTTCATCAAGCATCCGCTGATCCGATCTTCCATTCACACATATAAACCCGGCTCCTGGGGCCCCGACGCAGCGGACCTTCTCTTCAGCGGGTTCGCAGGTCGATGGCATAACCCCCCCGCCCGCCCGGCCTCGAGAGCCGCCGCAAACCCCGTCGCTGTTCGCAGTCTGCACGGGTAACCGCCCCTCATCGCGGCATCCGCTCCGGTGGCGAGCATCCGCCTTGTGTGGTATCCGTATAGACCTGCGTCGTACCGACCGTTCTGGCCGGACCAGGATTCGGTTTAGTCACACCATCTCGTGCGGGCCGACGGCCCGGGAGTCCCCATGAAGACCCTACACACCGCGTCGTCGTACCTCTGCGGCCTGGCTGTCGCCGCCGGCTCCTCCGCAGCCCTCGGCCAAACCACTCTGAAGAACGATCGCTTCCCAAACGACGTCTCGACCGTCGCTGACGCACAGATGTCGATCCAGGCCGGGTTTGTCGCCAACGAGCAGGCCCTTGCCATCCTGAACGTCCCCACCAACCTGCAGGCCGCGTTCCGCGTCACGCGCATTCAGATCATGTGGGCCAGCACGTCACCGGGCCTTGCCCCTCCGAGCGATCAGAGTTCGATCATGATCTATTCCGGCTCGGTGCTGCAGCCGGGTTCGATGCTCGTGTTCGACTCCAAGAACGACGCCGCGGCGGGTGACGGGCTCACGCCGCAGATGCAAGACGGCGGCCTCAACGAGTTCGACTTCACCGGTGAGGACATCGTCCTTCACAACGTCGCCAAGATCTCCGTCGGCCTGGAGTTCCTCACCGAGACCAACCAGCAGAGCGGCCCGAGCGTCTGCTCCGACTGGCCTCCCAACAACGCCAACCGCTCGACGGCCGGAGCCAACGCCATCTACGGCACCTGGCCGGAGATGGGGATTAACACACCCCAGTTCTTCGAACCGCGCATCGATCTCGGGCCTCCGTTCGGCGTCTTCGGCATCAGCGGCAACTTCTTCATCCGCGCCGTCATCGAGAACGCCAGCAACTGCCCCGCCGACCTCGGCAGCCAGGGCGGCTTCCAAGGCGCCGATGGCGTGCTGGACAACAACGACTTCATCGTCTTCATCAATTATTTCTTCGGACGCAACGCCGCGGCCGACGTCGGCCGCACAGGCGGCCTCCCCGGGGCCGACCTGCAGTGGGACAACAACGACTTCGTCGCGTACATCGACATGTTCTTCGCGGGCTGCGCGTAAGAGCCCCGCGCGAGCACCAGCGCCGGTCATGCGTCAATCGCTGTGCTTTCATATCCGAAGCCGCTTCGGCGGCGCGCTCGGGCTTTCTCTGTTCAGCCGCGTGCCCCGGTCTGCCCCCGTTGAGCGTACCCTCACCCTCGATGGCCGAACCGTTCGAAGTCCACCGACCGCCCGCCGCGCCGAAACTCCCGGGCCATGTCGTGGCGCGGCACGACGCGGGAGACACCCTGGAAGCCCTGGCGTCGGACATCCTGTCCCAAGCCGCGGCGTGCGTCCGACAGTTCGGGGACTTTCACCTTGCGCTCTCGGGCGGCTCCACGCCGCTCCCGCTGTACCGGATGCTGATGACCGACCCCGCCTACCGCGCGCTGCCGTGGCGTAAGACGCACCTCTGGATCGTCGACGAGCGCCGCGTCCCGTTTGACGACGAGCGCAGCAACTACCACCAGATCCACGGGCTCATCGTCGAGCACTCCGACATCCCGAAGTCGCAGGTGCACCCCATGCTCGCCACCCGCGACGACGCGGACACCCACTACGAGAAGGCGCTCCGGGAAGCGCTAGAGTGGCGCGAGAAGGGGCAGGACCGGCTCGACTGCGTAGTGCTGGGTGTGGGGGCAGACGGCCATACCGCGAGCTTGTTCCCGCGCTCGCGCGCGCTCCGCGACCGGTCGTCGCCGCCGCGCATGGTGCTCATCAACAGTGGACCGGAGGTCACACCACCCGACCGCGTGACGATGACGCAGCACCTGCTCAACGCCGCCCGCTTTGTCGCCGTGCTGATGACCGGCGAGTCCAAACGCGCCACCGTCGCCCGCATCGCGGCCGCCCAGGCCGCGGGCGACCTGGCGACCGATACCCCCGACGACCTTCCGATCCTCGCCATCAGGCCCAAGGCGGGCGAGCTGCGCTGGTACCTCGACCACGAAGCCTGCCCTCGCTAGCCGTTCCTGACGTCTAAGGTCCCTTCCTTGCTCTCCGTCACGCCCAACGCGCGCATTACATGGACCACGCTCTTCGAGGACAAGAGCCTGCTCGTGGTCGCCAAACGTGCCGGGATTGTGACCCAGCCCGGAAAGGGTCACGACAGCGACTCGCTCCTGAACGGGCTCTTTGACCGCTACGGCAAGCAGCTCCAGCAGCTCGGCGCCGCTCGTGACTACGGGCTGCTCCACCGGCTCGACCGCGCCACCAGCGGAATCCTCGCCGTTGCGCTCACCGCGCAGGCTTACGACGGGCTCCGCGAGCAGTTCGAAAAACGCACGGTCCGCAAGTTCTACTGGGCCGTCAGCAGCAAGACGCCCAGCACCCCCACCGGCGTCATCAACAAACCGCTGATGGAAACGACCCCGCGCGACTTCACCGAACAGAAGCTCTCCAAGGTCAGCGCCAAGGGCAAACCAGCCCAGACCGCCTATCGCGTGCTCAGCACCGCAACCACCGGCGCGCACGAGGGCGCATCGCTCATCGAAGCCCGTCCGCTCACCGGCCGGCTCCACCAGGTCCGCGTTCACCTCGCCACCATCGGATGCCCCATTCTCGGCGACGAGCTCTACGCTCCGCCCGCCGTCCGGCGGCTCGGTCCCCGTTTGGCGCTCCACGCCCACCGGCTTGCCTTCTCCCACCCGATCAGCGGTGAGCCCGTCGACATCCAGACGCCGTTCCCGCGCGACCTGCGAAGCCTGCTGACAAAGCTCGGGCTGAAGCGGCCCGATGAGGAAAAAGCGGCAAATGCCAAACCGCAGGCCGCGGATTCGGAAGAGGATTAGCACGCCGCCCCCTCCCATTTTGCTATTTGTCAGAGGCGGTGAGCGGTCTTTCCCCGACTGCGGCCATTAGCCGCTTCGCGATCCAGTCCGCCAGCAACCAGCCACGCTCCCCATCCACCCGCCACCGCTCCGCGTCGGGCGCAAGCAGCCCATCCCCTTTCAGCTCCTCCGCAACGCGCGCCAGCCGCTCTCCGGCCCCGGGCGCAACGCTCTCCGCCGCGGCCACCATCTCCGCCGCATCCACGCCGCGCGCCAGCCGGACCCCCGTCATCAATCTCTCCCGCACGGCGCGCACCGGGTCCACCGGCTCCGCTTCGCTCAGCAGGCTCGTTCCCTCCCCCTCAAGGTACATCCGCAGGTTGCCGACGTTCTTGGTGCGCACGCCGCGCACGTGCCCGCTCGCGCTCGGCCCTGCCGCGAGCCAGTCCTCCTGAAGCCAGTAGGCCAGATTGTGCCGGCTCTCCATCCCGGGCACGGCGTAGTTGCTCACTTCGTAGCGGCGCAGCCCTCGCGCCTCCAGCAGGCGCGTTGCCGCTTCGAACATCTCCGCTTCGGTCTCTTCATCGACCGGCGCAAACTCTCCGCGCCGCAGTCTCGCGGTCATCTGTGTCTGCGGCTCATACGTCAGGTTGTAGCACGACAGGTGCGTCGTGCCGAGCGCCAGCGCTCCGGCCAGGTCATCCTCCCACTCCGTCGTTGTCTGCCCCGGGATCGCGTAGATCAGGTCCACCGACTGCCGGCCGATCCCCGCACGCCTCGCGTTCTCGATGCCGCGTGCAACGTTCTCCGGATTGTGAGTCCGCTCAAGCGTCTCCAGGTGGCGGGCCACAAAGGACTGCGCCCCCATGCTCACCCGCGTTACGCCGCCGGCCCTGAGCACGCTCATCAGCGCCGCTGAAGCGCTCTCGGGGTTGCACTCCACCGTGAACTCGGGAAGTGCGCGGTCGTACGCCCGTGCCCGGAGCGGAGCGGCCGCGGGTGGGCTTTGTCCGTCCCCACCGGCCGCGTCGCCGGCGCCCACTCTGCCACCGATCGCCAGCTCGGCGGTGACCGCCACGTTCACGCCACCCGCTCCCCGGATCAACGACAGGTCAAACTCTTCCCCCAGCACCCGCAACAACCGTTCCCAGAGTTCGATCCGCAGCAGACTCGGCGTCCCTCCGCCCACGAACACCGTCCTTAAGGGCGCGCCACGCGCCCATGGTGCCAAGGCACGCAGCTCGCCAATCAACCGTTCCACGAACGCCCCCTGCACGTCCTTGCCCCATGTTCCGTCATCCACGAACGAGTAGAAGTCGCAGTAGTGACACTTGTGCGAGCAGAACGGCGTGTGGATGTAGAGCGACCTGACCGGCCGCGCCTGGTCCGGCTCCGGGAGCGCCGCCGCCGCTCGCACGGAACGCCGTCCGGACCCGCCCACCGTCACGTTGACCGTTTCCTGCGCCATTCACCCTCCCCCCTCCCCCCGGTGCCCCGCCGAACCTCGCCGTCCTTTTCCGGCCAATCGGCTATTCTTGCCGCTCAGACGGCCGGGACGAGCCTTATTCCCTCCACCCCCGGCCCGCGGAAGTGAAGCAACGGCCGCCCGCCCGGGAGGCGCCAGATAAGGAAGCTGCCCGTGAAGATCGCGCTGGTCATGGTCAAAGCCGACGGAACGAGCCGCGAATTCCCGTTCGACAAGTCGAACGTCATCATCGGCCGCGACGAGGCGGCTCGCCTCCGCATCCCGCTCCCTTCCGTCAGCCGCAAGCACTGCGAGCTCTCGGTTGACGACGACGAACTGGTGGTAAAGGACCTCGGCTCCGCCAACGGCACGTACGTCAACGGCGCCAAGGTCAAAGAGCGCGAGCTCTCGCCCGGAGACCTGCTCACGGTCGGCGGCGTCGTCTTTGTCGTGCGCATCGACGGATACCCCGCCCAGATTGACGCCAAGGACTGCTACGCCGCCGGCATGGTGAGCATGGACGAAGGGGCCGGCGACGACGACTTTCCCGGCTTCCCGACCAGGCCAGCCGGCGGTGGAAACCCGGGGGGCAAGCCCCTCGCGCCGCTGGGCGGGTCGAAGAAAGACGATGGATTGGACGACCTGCTGAAGGACCTCGAGCTGGACGACGAAGACGAGAAGAAGAAGTAAGAAGAGGCGCTCGCCACCGGGCACTAGGCACTCGTAAGACATAAACACCAATGCCCCGTGCTCTTCTGTCTTTCTCTGCTACTGCCTAGTGCCCAGTCCTTAGCGCCTCCCATGCACCTCACCGTCCTCATCCCCGTCTACAACGAGCAGCGAACCCTGGCCGAATCGGTGCGCCGCCTCCTTGCGACCCCGCTGCCGCCGGGCATCGAGCGACGCACCGCCGTCCTCGTCGACGACGGCTCGAGCGACGCGACCCCGTCCGAGATCGCCTCGCTCAAGCGCGACGCCGCCATCGCCCCCCACCTGCACACCGTTCGGCATGAGGTGAACCGCGGCAAAGGGGCCGCCGTCCGCACCGCGCTTACCGCGGGCATCGAGCTCGCCGGCGATCTGTTCCTCGTCCACGACGCCGACCTCGAGTACGACCCGGCCGACCACGCGCGCGTGCTCGCCCCGGTCATCGACGGGCGTGCAGACGCCGTCATCGGCAGCCGCTTTCTCGGCGACACACACCGCGTCCTCTACTTCTGGCACAGCGTCGCCAACAAAGGGATCACCGCCCTCTCCAACATCTTCACCAACCTCAACCTCACCGACATCGAGTGCTGCTCCAAGGCATTCACCCGCGCCGTTGCCCTTCAACTCAAGCTCGAAGAGGACCGCTTCGGGATCGAACCGGAGCTTGTCGCCAAGCTCGCCAGCGCACAACTCCCCGTGCCGCCGATCGCCGGCTCAGCGGACTCAGGCGCTCCGACCGCCACGGGCCCAGTCGCTACCCGCGCGATCCGCATCTACGAGGTCGCTGTCTCCTACGCCGGTCGTACCTACGCCGAAGGGAAGAAGATCACCTGGCAGGACGGACTCGCCGCCGTCGCCTGCATCATCAAGTACAACACCTTTCAGTAGGAGCCTCGTGGGCAAGCCCGAGCGCTCTCACGGGTGGTCGGGCCCGTTCAGCATCCGTCGTTAACGCTCGCGACCGGAACCATCCGGCCCATCACCCCGCTCCCAAGCCTGTCGTACCTTCCCACGCGTGCTTCCTTGCACGCGAACCGCACCGTGTCCAAGTCGGCCGCGAGGAAGATCATCGCCTGCACGCGCTGCACCCCCTTCGCCGTCGCCGCGGCGTCGATCGCCTTCCAGACCGATCCTTCGCACGCGTTCTCAGCCGCCGAAAAGTCCAGCGAATCGTGCGCGGCGTGCGTCGCGTCGGCGGCGTAGTACACCGCCGTCTTGGCGCCGTGCGCATCGGCCGCGGGCTGATGGCTCGAGCCCTTTCGGATGGCCGGTCGCTCGGCGGACAGCCATTCCCCCGCGGCTGCGCAGCGGTCCATCGCGTCGCACGCGTGGAGCAGTACTTTGCGCGTGGGCGTCGCTGCCGAGGGAACCGCCAGCACCGCCCGACGGGCCATCCGCGATGCGATCAACACCTGCGCCCACAGCGGCAGCTTGTTGATCGACTCCAGCTCAAACAGTGCGTTGCTCAACGGGTGCCTCCGACCACCTCCCCGCGGCACAATGCGCCGGAAGAACGCCGAGCGGCTACACGTCGGTCAGCGCTCGGAACGGATGCGTTCGGCGGCCCACGTGCGCCACTGCGGTGTTGTGCCCTGCACGGCGATGGTCTTCAGCGCCGACTTGGTGCCGTCATCACCCTTGTCAAGCCGGAGCTGCAGGCTCGTCAGCGCCTGCAGCGACGGCAGGTGGCCCGGGCGCGTCTCAAGAGCTGAGCGGTACGAAGCGATGGCATCGTCGTAGCGCGCGGCCGCTTCCAGCGTCATCGCCAGGTTGTGCTGCGGGTCGGGGTGGCCCGGCATCAGCTTTCCCGCCCATTCGAACTCGTGCGCGGCCTCGTAGAGCTTCGGCGGCTCCGCGCTGAGCATCAGAACGCCGAGGTTGTTGTGGGCCGGCCCGTGAAAGAGGTCCGCCTGCAGCGCCTGCTGAAGCAGACGCTCCGCCAGTTGGCGATCGGTTTCCATCAGAGCGACCGCTTCGGCGGTCAGCCGCTGCGCTTCAAGAGGGTTGCGCGCCGAAGCCGCCGCCGGCGCGTAGGGCTCGGCAACGCCGGACGTGCCGCGGCACCCACCGATTACAACGGCAAAGAGGACTGAACAGGCAAGCGGGACACGGTTCACTGAGCGGCTCCGGCTGGTTTGGTGGCAGGGTCGTCGATGTACGAAGCACTGACGGTGATGGTTGCGCGGTACTGCCCGGCGGCGCGGCCGCCGCTGGCGGGTGCGTTCAGCTCGACGCGAGCCACCGACCACACCTGCTGGCGGCTGCGCCAAGCCGCGAGGAACGCGCCAAGCTCCTGCACCGTCAGCGGTTCAAGGCTCAGCCGCACAGCGGCGATGCGCCTGCCGTCGCGGTCATCCGTGGCGGAGGCGGCCCGATCGCCCTCCGGCTGCACGCCACGTAGCCGCGCGACCGGGAGATTCGCCGCCTCAAGAACGCGGTTGGAAAGCTGGATCACGTCGTCGGTAGGGCGGGAGCCGTAGCCGCTGACCGGCGGGAGAGCGCGGAGGGCTGCGGCGCGCGCCGCTTTTTCGTTGACGTCGGAATGATCCGTGTACGCGCTGTCAAACTCGGCCGCGGCCGACCGCCACGCGACCACCCGCCACGCGACGACGCCCACGGCAGCGGCGGTGAGCAACGCCAGCAGGAAGCGGTGCACCGGGTTCATCGGCGGCCCTCCTTCGGGTCAGGAGCCGGTTCGGCGGCCAGGCGCAGGCTGAGCGTGCCGGCGTTCCCCCCCGCCGCGGAGAACTGAGGCTGAGCCAGCCGCCACCCCGCGGCCCCCCCGAGCGCCTCCGAGAGCACCGTAGCTCCGGCGCGGTCCTCGACGGCCACACTGAGCGTCAGGCTCTCAGGCGTCGCTGTAAGCGACTCGGTACGGAGCTTCAACACGCCGTCGTTTCCCGACCGCGGCCACGCGTTCAGCAGCGATTCGACCGCGTCGGCCGCGTCCCGCTGAGTCGGCGGCCGGGCGGCACGCGTACGCGTCAGGCGCGCAAGGTCCTGCTCCAGCGCCGCGCGAGCGGCGCCGGTCGTCGCCGCCTTGGGGTATGCCTCGCGCAGCGCAGCGGCCAACCTCTGACGATGGTCCGCGGTCGCAGACATGAGCGCGGCCGCGCGACGCTCAACAGCCACCACCCACAAGCCGGCGACCGCAGCGATCACGGCGGCGGCGGTGAGGGCGGCGCTGCGCTTGGCCCGCGTGACGGGGCGAGGCTCAAGGTCGCCCCAGAGCAGGTTGAGCTTCTCAGCGGCCGCGGTGATCGCCGCGTCGGCGGCCAGCGCTGCCGGCGGTGACGCGGGGCGGGCCGCAACCGTGTCCGCCCCGGTGACCGCGGCAAGGTGCTCGCGCACGGCAGCGACCGCCAGCGTCCGCTGCGCGTCCACGGTGAGATAAGCTGTTTTCACCGTCTCCAAGGGCACGGGTATGAACTCGGCAAACCGCTCGTCCAGGATCGGCGCCGCGCGGTGCGGCGCCGTGCCTGCCACGGAATAGGCGTGCTCATGGTCCAGCACGGCCCAGTAGAGCCCGTCGGCGGCGAGCGTGATGGTTGAAGAGGTGCTCACGGTGCGCCCCGGGTCTCCATGAGGAGGCGCCGCTGGCCGCCCGGGCCAGCCTCCGCGACGGTTACG
>DASPMT010000160.1:0-4018 GCA_035626935.1 Phycisphaerales bacterium
GTGTTCGCCTGGGCCCAGGTGGTGATGACGGTCGCCTGGGTGTCGTCGCACCCCACCGCCTGCGCGACCGCGGTGGGCTCGGCGGTGGTGAGGTCCACCTTCTCCGACCCGTCAGGGGCCAGCCCGCCGTCAACGCTCGCGGCGGTGATGAACTCCGACCAACCGGCATTGAGCACGCCGTCGGCGTTGTCGGGGGGCCATGAGAGGTCGCCGTCGTCCTCGCCCGGGTCGAGCACGCCGTTGAGATTCCAATCCTCCCCGCGGACGTACTCCGGGAGCACGCCGCGGACGAGCTCGAGCTCGCGGATGTCGCGCATGGGCGCGTTGCGCGGCTTGTAGCTGGAGAGGAGGCCACCGTACGACTCAAGCTCGGCGCCGGCGTCGCGCACGTCCTCGTCGGCGTCGATCCAGTCGAGGATCGCGGCCGCGATGTCCTCGGTCATGTCCGGCAGGAGCATGAGGTCGGCCTGCGTCATGCGGTTGATGTTGATCTTGGCGTGCGCGTCGGCCGGGCCGGGCGCCTCGCCCTGGATGTCCTGGTGGATCACCTTGAACGTGGTCGCCGGCGCGCCGCCGCTGTCCTGCATTACCGTCGCTTCGGACTGGGCGGCGAGCGAAGCGAGCAAGGACGCGGCACCCATCGGCTGGGCCTGTTTCTGCTCGGCCTGCAAGGCGGCAATGACGTTCTCAAGCCCCGCGCGGGCGGCCCACTGGGCGCGCACGCGAGCGAGCGCCTCGCGTCCGGCCGTGGACTGGCGCGCGGCGGCCATCTGCACCGCGGCGAGCGCGAGCCCGGCCATGGCGACAGCCCAGAGCACGATCGCGATCGCGAACGCGCGGCGCGCACGGACTGGTCTGTGGCGGCTCATCGCGGTCCACCTCCTCCGCCGCCGCCACCTCCACCGCCGGAACCGGCCGGTATGAGAACCGGCCCGTTTCCGCCCCCGGGCGCAGGGCCACCGGGAGGACCACCACCACCTGGGCCCCCACCGCCCCCACCGGGTCCACGTCCTCCACCACCGCCGCCACCACGCCCCCCACCACCGCCTCCTCGTCCGCCGCCCCCACGACTACCACCGCCCGTGCCGACCGGCGCACCGCCGCCGCCTCCCGTCGGCGCTCCGCCTGCGCCGGTGTCGGTTCCTGTCCCGCTGTCGGCGCCCGCGTTGGCGGCGGCCGCCGGATCGGGCGCGGCGGCGAATGTCGCGGGGAGGGGTGTGCGGTCGAAGGCGACGACCTGCCGCGCCGACATGACCGAACCGCGCGGAGTCGGCTCGTCGTCGGCGCTCACCATCACCTTGACGGTCACGCGGACGGCCATCGGGAATCCGAGCGTGTCGCTGTCCCAGTCGTTGGTCCAGGTCTCACCGTCGTACGCCTCGACCTTGAGCTCCATGACCCCAGGGACCACCGGCGACGCAACGCCGCCCGCGTCGAGGTATTCGTCGGGGACCGGGTCCTCGCGTTTCCAGAGCGACGTGCCGACGGCGCCGGGCCGGGACGCGTCGGGCGCATCGTCGGCGATGCGGTACTGCACCTCGTGGATGTCGGACTCGTTCTGCTCGTTACCGGCGGCCGCGAAATCGATGACGCCCCCCGCGCTGCCGCGGACGGTGCGGTCGGTGCGCGAGAGGAGCAGGAGCTGGTCGCGGCTGGCGCCGGTGGGGCCGGGAACGACCTGCAGGCGGGTCTGCAGCAGGTCGTTGTCGCGGAAGGCGTTCATCGCATCGCGGGCGATCATCGCGGCGGCGGCCTTGGCGCGTGCCGCGGCCTCGGTGCGGCCCTCGGCGGCGCGCCGGGTCTTGAACGTGCGCGAGATGACGATCGCGACCGACGCGGCGATGAGCCCGACGATGATGGTGGCGACGAGCACCTCGGCCAGGGTGAACGCGCGGTATGGGGCGGTGCGGCGGGTCACAAGTTGCGCTCCACGGGTTCGACCGGCTGGCGGTCGAGCTGGTTCGTGAGCGCCCGGGGAGCGATGAGCGTGTCGACGCGCTGGGTCTGGCGCGCTCCGCCGGCACCCCAGGTGATCGTGCAGCTCACCTTGTAGGGCGCGGCGTCACCCTGCCCGTCGATGGTGAGCTTGAAGCGGTAGTCCTCGAAGGGGGCGTCGCAGGCCCCCTCCATCGGGAACGCCTTGGCGTAGTCGTCAGGCCCGTGGGTGAGGACGAGGTTGAGCTGCTCGTCGGCGAGCATGGCGGCGTTCTGCAGCTCCTCGCCCAGGCGCTGGCTGGCGATCGCCTGGCCGGTGAGGCTGAGGATGACCGAGAGCGAAACGCCGAGGATGATGACGGCGACGATCGCGTCGACCAGGGCGACACCGCGACGGGATGTGGCGCGGCTGCTCACCACGGCTGGGTCCTCAGGCCTTGCTCGTCAAGGTCGATCGCGGCGGTTTCTGGGGGCGTGAGGGGCGCGGCAGCGCTTACGGGGCGCAGCACCGCGACGGTCTGCCCCGGGGAAAGGTCGACCTGCCAGGCGCGGACGGCGCCGGGCATATCGGCCGACGTGCGGAGCAACAGCGAAAGCCCGGGGCGCGGGCGGGCGCCGCCGAAGGGGATGCGGAGCTCGGTATCGAACGGCTGGGGCTGCCCGTCGGCGCTGACGCCCGCGATCTCGATCGACGACAGGTGCAGCGCCCGGATGAGCGGGAGCGAACGCCAGGTGCGCTCGCCGTCTTTTTCCTGCAGGCTCTGAACGGCCAGCTCCTGCCGCGCAGGGTCGAACCGCAGGGCGAGCGGATCGCTGCTCACGGCGTCGCGCTGGGCGGCCTGCGACAGCAGCGCGCGGACGGCCTGCGCTTCTATGTCGGCCTGGCGCGCCTGTGCGCCGATCAGGCGGGGGACGGTGAGCATCGCGAGCACGGCGATGATCACCATGACCACCAGCACTTCCACCAGCGTAAACGCACGGCGTGTCCGTCCGTTCTTGCGCCGGAGCAGCCGCCGGGATGAACGGGGCGTGGTCACTTGCGCTTGCCGTTGGTGATGTCGGCGCCTTCGCCGGTGCCGCCGGGCTGGCCGTCAGAACCATAGGAGACGATGTCGAATTCCTGGTTGAACTGCCCGGGGATGATGATCACAAAGGCGTTGCCCCAAGGATCGGTGAACTGATCGCGGTTCTGCATGTACGGGCCCTTCCATTTGTCCTCGGCGACGTTGGCGGGCCGGGTCATGAGGAAGTCAATAAGTGCCGTGCCGGACGGCGGCTCGCCGCAGTCGCTCCAGTACTCGTTGACCGCGTTGGCGAGGGTGTTGGCGTTGGCCAGAGCGGTCGTCGACTTTGCGCCGCCGATCTTCGGGAGCAGACGGGTAGCGACGATGGTGGCCAGGATGCCGATGATCACGACGACGACGATGATCTCGGCGATGGTGAACGCGCGTGCTGCGCGACGGGTGTTGCGACGGCTCTTCATTAAGCACCTCCAAGGGAGTCTTGCAGCGCCAGCAGCGCCGACAGGATGGCGACGATCACGAACGCGGCGAGCAGCGCCATGATGATGACAAGGATCGGACGCATCGCCTCGGTGAAGACCTTGACGCGCACCTCGGTGCGCTCTTCCAGCGAGTTGGCGGCGCTGGTGAGCAGCTCGGGGAGCTTGCCCGAGCGCTCGCCGAGGCTGACGATCTGCACCAGCAGCGGCGGGAAATAGCCCGTCTTCTCCAGCGGGTCGGCGATGGTCTTGCCGCTGGCGACCTTCTCGCACACTTCCAGCACCGCCTGCCTCATGGCGCTGTTGGTGATGGTGGCGGCGGTCAGTCGCAGTGCGGTAAGCACGGGGAGGCCGGCCTTGACCAGCGTGCCCAGGGTGCGGGTGAAACGGGCGACGGCCGCTTCGGTGAGCATCGGGCCAAGGAGCGGCGACTTGAGGGCGAAGCGGTCCATCGCGAAGCGGGCGGCGGCGTTGGCCCGGGCCCGGGCGAAGGCGATGACGCCGACCACGATGGCGGCGATCACCAGCCACCAGTACGCGCCCATGAAGTCGGCGAACGACTTGACGATCTGGGTCGTCCAA
>DASPMT010000161.1:0-3827 GCA_035626935.1 Phycisphaerales bacterium
TCCCCGGGATCGCCCTGGTCGGCTTCACGCTGATCGTCCCCGCCATCGACGACCTCGACGCCGCCCGCTTCTACCGCGACCGGCTCACACTCGTCGAGCAGCACCGCGACCACCGCCTGGGCAACTACTCCCAGTACCTCCAGGCCGTGCAGTCGGGGGACCCGCAGACGATCCGCTCCCTGGCCGCGGTGAGCCTGAACAAGACCCCCGACTCGCCCGACGCCTCGCTCGCCCTCATGGTCCCCGCCGGCGACATCGCCCGCAAGAGCGCCTCGGTCTTCGAGGCGCTGGAGCCGCCCGCCCCGCTCCTCCCCGAGCGCGTGAAGGACCCCTCCACGCTTGAACGCCTGAGCGCCGACCCCAAGTCGCGCATCTGGCTCCTCATCGCCGGGGCGACGCTGATCTTCCTGGGGATCCTCCCCGCGGCGAAGCAGTAGAGGCCCCTCCTCGATCCTCTTTCCTCGCTTTCACTTTCACTTCGCCGGTGCCTTCGCGCGCCGGGGGGAGAGAGATAGAGACTTCCAAGGCAGGTTCTTTGATGCCGTGGGGGCGTGGGCATCGCTCCACGCGCGGACCTCGGCGAGCCCCCACGGAACCAGTCCAGCGCAGAGGCGATGCGCCTATGTCGGCGTCTTCCCGCACTCAGGGCAGACGGCGTCTGTCGCGAGTCCGGCACGGTCGTAGCCGCATGATGCGCATGAGTCTGGAAAGCGCGGCCGCAGCACCCTGCTCCACTTGACAAACAGCGCAACGCACCACACAGCAAGCAGGATCGACCAGGTACATACGGTGTCTGGGCCGAGACCAAGACCTGAGCGCAGTACCATGAGGTTCGCCGCGATTCGTCTTTCAGGGAAAAGCACTTCCGCGTGCCCTCCCGGAGAGGCTCGCGCGGCCTCGATCAGTCCGAGATATCGACCCCGGCTTGGCAACTGCACAGCGGTGCCGCGGAAGAACGCGTCTTCCGCTTCAGCCTTCGCCAGCTCGCTCTCGCCCGCGAGGGAGTTTCCACCCATGAGAACCGGCGCAGACACGTCGATACGCGCCCACGAGCCCACCGCCACGCCTCCGCGGATTTCGTCACCCCAGGAAACCTGCACACCCTCGACAAGACGGCGTCTACTCCCGTCCTTAAAGAAGACATGGCCATAGGCTGAAGTCGCGACAATGGGTCGCCACCCCCGAGGCACCAGTCTGTCGGCGAACTCCACCCCGATCAGCACCGTCACCACCACGAAGAACCCCGCCGTCCACAACCGCAGCGACTTGGACGCCTTCGCACGCACCGGCGCAGTCTACCACCTTCCCACTCCCCTCCCCCTTCGCTCCCTTCGGTACGTTGGTTGTAAAAAGATGACTCTCTCTTCGAGCCCTTCGAGTCCTCTCTTCGAGGCCTTCGAGTTCCTGCCTTTCCTCTCACCGGCGGCGCAGTTGAAAAGCCCCGGACTCCGCCGGGGCTTCCTTGTTGCTGGCTTTGTCTTTCACTCGTGACTCGTGACTCAGCACTCGTCGCTTCCGCTTCTCACGCCGCGATCTTCACGCTCGGGGTGCCGGTGCTGACGCTGGCGACGAACGCCTCGCCGTTGGGCGCGTGGCCGAAGACGACGCTCACAGCGCCGCTGGGCGTGCCCACAAGGCCCGAGCGCGTCGCGGTGATGTTGTACTGCACCACCCCCCCCGCGGCCACCGGCAGGGTGAGGTCGGTGAAGCTCTTGATGCTCGACAACCCCAGCGGCGTCCACGCGCCGCTGGTGCCGACGCGGCGCTCGATGGTGTAGACGGTGCCGTTGGTGGTGCCGGGGTTGCTGCACTTCCACGTCAGCCTCAGCTCGCCGTTGACGGTGTTGAGGTTGGCGCGCACGTCGGTGCACTGGCCGGGTGCCTGGTTGTGCGCGGGGGGCTTGGGCGCGGGGATGTTGGCCGCGGTGTAGACCGCGGCGGGGTTCGGCTGCGTCGTCGCGAACGACTTGATCACCGCGACGTTGGAGAGCGCCAGCGTGCGGCCGTCGCGCTTGGCGTTCTTCCAGTTGTCCTGCGCCTGGCGCAGGGCGAGCTTCGCGTCGGCCAGCTCGTCCCAGTACTTGACGACGTCGGCGGTCTCGTCGGTCATCGCGGTAGTCTGGGTGGTCGAGAGGCCGATCAGGGCGCGGTTGGTCACCCACAGCGGGGCGCGCGACGACATGAAGCTGACGAAGTCCTGGTCCTTGGTGGGAACGATGGGTGCGCTCATGGGGGGCTCCTGCGGTGATGAGGCACGGGCGAGGAGCGAAGAGAGAAGGCACACCGCCTTTGCTCCCGTGACTCGCCGCCCGTCCCTCGGACCTCCCATAGGTCGGCGAGCGCTCGGCGCGACTGAAGCGCCCCGCCCGAATTCCCGCTGTGATTGTGGAATTCATCGATCGGAGCTTGATAACGGGGGGTGACGGTGGCGTTTTCACTGCGCACCACCGTGGATGCGCCGTTCTCCACCGACGGTGCGCCGCCCGCCACCGCGTATCCGTGCCGCGCCACCACCGGAGGGCCGCGTTCCACCAGCGATGCCCTGCGCACCACCACGCGCCCGCCGCCCACCACCGTGGACGAGCGATCCTCCACCATGGGCGCGCGGGGTCTGAGGAGAAGACCAGAGCAAGAGGCCATTCTTTGATAGGGTCGGGGCCAGTTCGATTCAGGTGTGCGGACATCGCTCTCGCCGGGGGGGCGGACCCATGGAGGCCGAAGGTGCGCGAAGACCATCCGCCGCCGGTTGAGCCTTGGACCTCCATGGGTCCGGCCAAGAGCGAGCCCCGAGCTGAGGCAACAGAGCTAGGCCCGACCCCATCAAGAAAAAGTCTTGAGTGCTGAGTCACGAGTCACGAGTGAAAAGGCAGCAGACTCGACGCGCCCTCTCGTGACAGGGACGCAGAGCCCGGCCGCGTCAAAGGGCAGAGTGATGAGCGACGAGCGACGAGTCATGAGTGAAAGGGGGCAGACCCTTCATCGCCTTACACTTCTCGCGGATCATCAGCGTGACAAAGAAGATCTTCACCAAGGCGATGCAGCTCACCCACGCCAACGACTACAGGCGGGTGTACGCCGCGCGGAGCTCGGCGGTGAAGGGGCCGCTGCGGGTGTCGGCGGCCGCCAACGACAAGGGGATCGCGCGGATCGGGCTGAGCGTGCCGGGCAAGGTGGGGACCAACGTCAAACGCAACCGCATCAAGCGGCTGATCCGCGAGGCGTTCCGGCTCAACCGCGGCTCGTTCCCCGCCGGGCTCGACATCGTCGTCGGCGTCCACCCCCACGACGAGAAGACCCTCGACGAGTACGCGTCGCTGATGCTGGCGGGTGTGGAGGCCGTCGTGAAGACGCGGGAGCGCAGAGAGAAGGCGTGAGCGACAGGCGACGAGCGGTGAGCGATCAGCGACGAGCGGTGAGCGATAAGCGATGAGCGACGAGCCACGCGGGCAAGACGGCGGAGCGGGGAACGACGGCCACAGCGCCGGCCTCGTCGCGCGCCGCCCGCCGCTGATGCCTGCGCTCGTCCGCTCCGCGGCGCTGCTGGGCATCCGCGGGTACCAGGTGTCCCTCGGGCCGTACCTGGGCGGGCGCTGCCGGTTCTACCCGTCGTGCTCCTGCTACGCCGCCGAGGCGTTCACCACCCACCGGCCCGGGCGCGCCCTGTGGCTCACCATCCGCCGGCTCTCACGCTGCCACCCGCTGGGGGGGAGCGGAGTGGACCTGGTGCCGGAGGTAGAGGGAACAGGAAGGCGACGGGCGGACGCGCTCGACCGCCGGGCGGACACGGGCAAGCGTTCGGCTTGAGTGCGGCCGGCCGCGGCGCCCCC
>DASPMT010000162.1:0-4882 GCA_035626935.1 Phycisphaerales bacterium
AGCACCGCCGATGAACACGTTCTCAGCCCGCTGCACGCTGACGCTGGCGCTCGCGGCCGCGATCGTCCCCTCTCTGCATGCCCAGCCGACTCCGTCTAGTGGACTGCCGCCAACCGCCGGCGGCGGTGTCGTGCGGCTGCCATTCGACTTGGCGCCGAAGCTGACTGAGATTCAGACCAGCGCCGGCGTGCCGGCTATCGCCGCGGCGATGATCGACCGCAACGGGGTGATCGCCCGTGGCGTGGCGGGCACGCGCCGAGCCGGTGGCGCGGCCCCCGTTACGCTTGACGACCGCTGGCACCTGGGGTCGTGCACAAAGGCGATGACGGGGACCCTCGCCGCCATGCTGGTTGCCGACGGCACGCTGCGCTGGGACTCCACGATCGGCGAAGTGTTCAACCCGACCCGCGGTGAGAAGCAGCAGATCACCAACAACTGGCGGCTGGTGACGCTCCGGCAGCTCACCACCTGCACGGGCAACGTGCCGTACGACCTGGGTGAGTACGGAGGGCGGCCGCTGTGGTCCAACCTGTGGGAGAAGGCCCGCCACGGGGTGCCTCCGCAGGAACAACGGGCGTACCTCTTCTCCGAGCTTGTGCGGAGCGGCATCGGCGTGCCGTCGACGTCGTTCCAGTACGCCAACGCGTCGGTGGCGCTCGCGGGCCACATGGTCGAGACCGCGACGAAGACGCCGTACGAGGAGCTCATCCGCGCTCGGTTGTTCGGGCCGCTGGGAATGGGGAGCGTCGGCTTCGGTGCGCCGGGCACGGCGACCGACGATGGCGAGCCGGAGGACCAGCCCTGGGGGCATACGTCCAAGGGCAAGCCGGTGCGGCCGGGGATCAACGCCGACAACCCCGCGTCGATCGCGCCGGCGGGGACCGCGCACATGACCATCGAGGACTGGGCTCGCTTTGCGCGCCTGCACCTCATCGGCGCCGAGCTCACGATGCCCGTCGCCATCGACTGGACCACCGAGCCTGTTGAGCCGCGGTGGGACTCGGCCGACACGCTCGGCCTCACCCCGGGCGACTTCGCGGTGCTGCACGGCCAGGGGAACGACCGTAACAACGACTACGCCGGCGGTTGGATCGTCACGGATCGGCCCGCCTGGGCCAAAGGCACGCACCCGGGCGCTACCGGACGCTGCCTGACGCACACCGGCAGCAACACCATGTGGACGGCGGCGGTCTGGATCGCGCCGGAGATCGACCGCGCGTTCCTGGCGGTGGTCAATACCGGCGCAAACGCGGGCGGCGAGGCACGCGAGCAGGCGCTGCAGGCGATGATCGCGCTGGACCGCCAGTGGCGCGGGTTGCCGGCGCTGAAGTGACGTCTGTCGTCAGCAGCCGTCGAAAAACAAGTCGATGAACACGACAAAGTCGTTGTTGTTGAACGCGCCGTCGGATCCAACCAGCGCTCCGGTGCTGCCGACATCGGCGAACGTGTCTCTCCTGAAGAACATGTCGATGAACACGACGAAGTCGTTGGAGTTCAGCAGGCCGTCTGCGCTCTGTTCACCGCCCGTCGACCCCACGTCGGCCGGACACGGCACGCGCTCCAGCAGCAGTGGCACCCGGTTGTTGTCGACGTCGAGCCCGACGAGGAAGATGCGATCACCGCCCGCGAGCACACGGCTCTGCCAACGTCCGTACCCGTCGAGCGAGGCCAACGTCTTGAGGCCGAGCCCGTCGTACCCGCCCAGTACGCGCCCCTCCAGATCGATCAGCCCCGCGCCCGGGATGAACAGCGCCGCGCGTGTCACCAACGGTTCCCACTGCTGGTAAGTCATGCGTGCAACGAGCGTGCGGCCTTGCTGGTCGGAGTCTCCCACGAACATGTCGGACGCGCCGGCGCTGGAGAGGATCGGCGGGAAGACCGTGTACTGACCGGTGGCGCCGTCGCGCCACCAGTAGACGCGGTCTATGTCGGGCCCGTTATAGCGGAATACCGAACCGAGCACCCCCGTCGGCACGGCCTTGTGCACGCCGTTCCAGCGGCCGCCCGAGGGGGATTGGTAGTGCTCCCCGGCAACCCCCAGCTCAACCGTCACACCGTCGGCGAAGCGCCAGGCCGCCTCTCCACCTCCCGGCGTCGAGCGGAGCGACGTGCCATAGAGAGCGCCATCGGGCCCCACGATCGACACGGCGTGCCTTGCGCTGCGCGACGAGGAGTCGTAGAACCCCGGCCCGGTCAGGCCCAAAAGGGTGGTTTCGCCATCTCGGTACACCCATGACGATTGACCCGACGGAATTGTACCAGAAACCGGGTATCGCCTGGACACTCCGAGCACTGTCCCGTCCGCGAACAGTTGTAGGCCGTCGGTCAATTGTGTCCCGTCTGTCGCGGTGTGCAACGCGTCGGTCAGCCCGAGCCGGACCGTCGTTCCTGCGCGCTGCAGAAAAGCCGCTTCTCCCCGGATCTGATCGGTGCCGGGCGCGTATCGCCGCTTCGTGCCGACGACGTCGCCGGCGCTGTTGCGCAAGACCGCGAGCGTCGTGTAGTGGCCGGCGCTGTTGACGTACGCGGGCCCTTCAGGGCCCGGCACGATCGAGAGGGCCCCCTCGGCCCACACCCACGCCGTCTGTGAAGAGCCGCCCGGGCCGTAGCGCATGCTGATCCCGAGCACAGCGCTGTCGGCCGTAAACCGGTGGATGTACGACTGGCGAAAACCGTTGGACGCTGTGTAGGGCCCGTCGATCAGCCCGATCACCTCGGTCACGCCACCGCGCGTGACCCAGACGCTCATGCCGTTGTCGGCGTTGCCGGCGTAGCGCCGGTTGGTGCCCGCGATCGTCCCGTCGGCCCCCACAGTTGCGCTGGGGCTGGCATGCACGGCATCAGTAAGCCCCGCAATCGGCGTGGTCACGCCGCCTGACCAGAACCAGGGGTGGTTCTCGCCGGTCGTGAGCGTGTGCGTCTCGCCGCTCACGTACGGGCCGCGGATATCCCGGATGTAGGTCCGGGTCCATCCGGTCCAATCGTCAAACTGCGGCCCTCGGAATCCCATCTGCCGGGTCGACACGCCGTCGAAGTACCACGAGCCGAAGGCGAACTGGCCCGCTGCGTGTCCCTGATCGGTCACGAAGTCCATCGACCCGCTGAGCGAATTGAGCGACCCTTGCGGGAACCCCGGCACCTCGGTCAGCCTCCGAATGGAGTAGAAGCGGTGATCGGCGCTCGCAGTAGCGACGCCGATGTGCAGCGCGCATGAGGCAAGGAGGAGCCAGGCGGGGTGTCGCATGGATGATTATGTGCATAAACCGCACCGCCGCTACCTGTACCCTTCCCAGATGTTCGCTTTCTTCCGGGTGTTTCCGCTGGTCCTGCTGTTTCTGTGCGGCTGCGCTTCGGCGCCTTTGGAAACGGACCTTTATACCGAGGTTGTCGCGGCCGATCAGCCGTTGGCTTCGCGGGCGGGCCTACGGATGCTTGAGCAGGGCGGCAACGCCGTAGACGCCGCCGTCGCGGCGGCGTTCACGCTCTCAGTGGTCCGGCCGCAGTCGTGTGGGATCGGGGGCGGCGGGTTTATGGTGATCTACCTCCCGCAGGAAGCGACGCGCCGCGGCGAGGCGGTCGAGACGACGATCAATTCCCGCGAGTGGTGCCCCGCGGGCGTCGGTCCCGATACGTTCGCAACGAGCAGCGACCCGAGAGCCAGCACCGTGGGCGGCCTGGCAGTCGCCGTCCCCGGCTCGGTCGCCGGACTGCTGCACGCCCAGGAGAAGTACGGTCTGCTCGAACGAGCCGCGGTGATGCGACCCGCCATCGAGGCGGCCGAGGACGGCTTCGTCGTCGACGCCGCGTACGCGTCTGCCGCGGCGGAGACGATGGAGAAGTTCAAACGGGATGTGTCGCTGCAGACGAGGTTCCCGTTCCTGTGGAGGACCCTGCTGCTCGAGGGCCGGGTACGGGAAGGGGCCCGCATAGTCAATCCGGATCAGGCGGGCACGCTGAGGCGGGTGGCCCGCCTCGGCGCATCGGCCTTCTACCATGGCCCGTTGGCCGATGCGATCGTCGACGCGGCGAGGAACGCCGGCGGCGTCCTCACCCTCAACGACCTCGCTCGCTACTACACGTCGGGGGTTCGCGAGCAGGCACCGCTGAAGTTCGCGGCCTTCAAGCGGACGTTTATCACCATGCCGCCCCCGTCATCCGGCGGCGTTGCCCTGGGCCAGACCCTGCTGATGCTCGACCGCCGCGACGCGGACCGGCTGGTTTCGACCGACGAGCCCGCGTTCGCGCACGAGCTGGCCGAGTGCTTCAAGCTCGCGTTCGCCGACCGCGCCGCGCACATGGCCGATCCAGCCTTCGCACCTGTACCGACAGCCGAGTTCCTGAGCCCGGCCGACGTTGCCGCTCGCGCGAACCTCATTGATGCCGCTCGAACCTTCCCCGCCGATTACTACGCGCGCAAAGGGCCACCGCTCCAACCGCCGGCCGACCACGGCACGAGCCACGTCAGCGCCGCCGACCGCTGGGGCGGTGCGTGCGCCGCCACCGAGACGATCAACCTCTTCTTCGGCTCTTACGTCTGCCCCGAGGGGTGCGGGTTCCTGCTCAACAACCAGATGGACGACTTCACGGCCCGCCCCGGGACGGCCAACGCCTTCGGGCTCCGTCAGTCGGACTCGAACCTGCCCCAGCCGGGCAAGCGGCCGCTCAGCAGCATGACGCCCACGATCGTGCTCGACGCGGAGGGAGTCGAGGCCGTCGCCGGCGCCAGCGGCGGGCCCCGCATCATCACGGCGACCACCCAGGCGCTTCTCAATGCCCTGGTCCGCGGCGACGACGCTCCCACAGCCGTCGGGCGCCCTCGCCTGCATCACCAGTGGCTACCCGACACCCTCATGCTCGAGCCGCTCAGCAACCCCCAGGCGAC
>DASPMT010000163.1:0-6680 GCA_035626935.1 Phycisphaerales bacterium
CCAAGGTGGTCATCGGAAAGTTCGCCGGCAGCGACTATCCGATGGAGAGCGCCGACTTCGCCGACGCGCTCGGAGAGATCGTCAACATGATCTCCGGCGCCGCCAAGGCCAAGTTCGACGGCAAGAGCGTCAGCATCTCAACCCCGTCCGTCGTCGTCGGCACCGGCCACACGATCGCCCGCCCTAGCCGAACAGTCTGCATCTCGCTGCCGTGCAAGGTCTACTGCGGCGAGTTCAGCATCGACATCGCCATCCGTGAGGAAGTCCAGAACGCCAAGGCCGCAGCCTGAAGGGCTGCACGACCAGCGGAGCCACACCATGCGCATCTTCATCATCGACGACTCCAAGACCATGCGGAACATCCAGAAGAGCATCCTCGGCACGCTCGGCCACACCGAGATCGCCGAGGCCGGCGACGGCCAGGACGCCCTGAGCCGGGTCGACGCCTTCAACCCGGACCTCATCCTCGTCGACTGGAACATGCCGGTCATGGACGGGATCACGTTCGTCAAGAACTACCGGGCCAAGGGCAGCAAAACGCCCATCATCATGGTCACCACCGAAGCCGAGAAGACCCGTGTCGTCGAGGCGATCAAGGCGGGCGTGAACAACTACGTCGTCAAACCCTTCACCCCCGACTCGTTCGGACAGAAGGTCAATGAAACCATGGCCCGCACGGCCAAGGCCGCCTGAGCCGCTTGCGAGCACGACGGATCAACCACCATGACCCAACCGCTGGAGCTCTCGGTTCAGGTTCTCGAGAACGGTCGCCGCGCGCAGGTCCGCATCCCGGCTGGCTTCGACCGAGCGAACCTGACGCCGGCGCTGCTGGCGACGGTCGCCGCCGGCGCGCGTGTGCAGATCACCGCGGAGGTGGAGAAGAGGCTCGTCCAGATCGTCGCCGAGCGCCGCGGCGCAGCGGAGGAAGTGGTCGCCGACATCGCGCACGCGACCGAACCGCTCCACGGCAAAGACGGTGTGTGGGCGTGGCAGCCGGCGTTTGACCCCGCGGCGGCCGGAGCCCGGCCGGCGAGCGGAGACGCCACGAACCACTACCTGTCACAGATCGTCACCGTCAGCAGCGGCGCAACCGTCGCGCGCGTTGCTCAACCAACAGACGGAGTCGACGGACGGAGCGTGACGGGGGAGACGATCCCCGCGCACGCGGGCCGTGCGTCCGCGTTCCGCGCCGGTGCCGGGCTCTCGCTCCGCCCAGACGGCAGCGTGGTCGCCACCGCCGACGGCGTCATCACCGTCTCCGGCGGGGTGGTGGCTGTCTCTCAGGTGCTGGAGATCAAGGGGTGTGTCGACTTCTCGACCGGGCACATCGATTTCAGGGGTGACGTCGTCGTGTCCGACGCCGTACGCGACGGGTTTGAACTCCGCGCGACGGGCAGCGTGACCGTCCACGGACCGGTGGAGGGAGCGACCATCGCCTGCGCCGGCAACCTAGTCTGCCCGCGCGGCATCGCCTCCGCCCGGCGCGCCGACGTCGCTGTCGAGGGCGACGCCGACATCGCCTACCTCCGCAACGCCATCGCGGTCTTCAAGGGGGACCTCACCTGCCGCGGCGAGTTGGAGCACAGTACCATCACGGTCGGCCGCTCGCTGAACTGTGCATCGGGCCGCGTCATCGGCGGCACGCTCTGGCTTACGGGCTCGGCGCGGATCGGCACCATCGGGTCTCCCGACTGGTCGCCGACCACCGTTCGACTCGGTGACCTGCCCCTGGTCGCGATGGAGCTGCGCACCCTCAGCACCGAGGCCGCCCGCGTGCAGAAGGCCATAATAACGAAAGAAGAAGCCGTTCGTCAGCTGCAGACCTACAGCGGCGGCAGCGCCAGCTCCCGTGAGGAGCTGACCCTCCTCCAGTACGAACTCAGCGAGCTGCTGCGCACGGCCGCCGCGCATGAGAAACGCCGGGCGGAGCTGCAGCAGGTGATGCGCCAGGGGCGCAACGGCGCCGTGCACGTCGAGCGCGTGGTCCACCCGCGCGTCCGCATCCAGCACGGCGAAACCGCCTACGAGTTTGCCCAGGAGCTCAAGGGCCCGCTCCAGTTCATGGTCGACGAAGCCGGTTTGATGATGGTGCGGATCTCAACACAGGCTCCGCGGCCGATCACCGACTTCGCTCACGCCGTCCATGTGCCGGCGGCGACGGAATCGAACGCTGCGCAGCTCAAGAAGTGCGGCTGACCCAATCATGCGAGATGTGGCGGCGCATGGCGCACTGACGCCGCACGTACCGCCGCGCTGAACAGCCCGCAGGGCGGCGCCGGGCGCCGTGCTCCGTTTGCCGAACCTTGAACCCGCCAACAACAGCGCGGCCGTTGTGCTCCGATCAAGGGCCGCTGTTCGTCGATGAACGCGCGTCTGGCCAATAATGTCTGGTTGCTTCTGAACAGTGGTGTTTCACCGGCGCCGGCACACGTACACATCTTCCAGAAGTGGTCCGGATACACAACGAAATAAAGCCGACCCGGTTTCGCACGGAGGTGAACGTGGTACTGACGCTGATGACCGTCGCGGCGGCTTTGGCGAACCCGGTAACGGGCGCTCGCGCCGAGCCGGCGCCGGTGGTGGTGCTGGACGCCGCCCTTCGGCCGACCATCGGTGATCTGGTTTCTCTCAAGGGTGACGTCGCCACCCTCCGTGTCGCCGGGAAGGACGTCGCGGTCGAACGCCCGGTTGCGGTGGTGAGCACGACGAGTTGGGGCCCCGATCGCGACTGGCCCGGGATACCCAAAGACGCACCGCTCGAAGGGCCGGGGATGGCTGTCGAGCTGACCGACGGGACGCGCCTGCGGGGTGACCTGTTGCCCGGCAAGGGCGACGGCCTGGTGCTGGTGCACAGGCAACTCGGCAAGGTCGAGTTCCCGCTGGACTCGCTTGTCGCACTGGGTGTGCACGGCCAATGGTCCGACGGGCAACGGCGGAGGGGCGATCAGGTGCAACTGGCCAACGGCGATCGCCTCGACGGGTTCATCGAATCGATCGCCGCAAAACAGGGCACGGGCCTCGCCGTGACCATCGAGCGGAGCGGGGACAAGTCAAAGACCACCGTGCCGCTGGAACGCGTGTCCTCGCTGGCGCTCGGCGGCGGCGCAGCAACAAAGCCGGGCACGCTTGTCTGGCTGGCTGGTGGGGAGCGAGCGACGGCGGTTGAGTATTCGATTGACAAGCGCGAGGCCCGCTTGGTGCGGGCGAAGGGGGCGCTCGCGGCCCGTCTCGACGCCGCCCGCGTCGAGGCGACCTTGCTGGCACCCGCATCGGTCACGCCATTGGCGTCGTGCGCCCTCAAGAGCGGAGCGGTCGATCCCGGACCGGAGCAGCCCCTGGGAACGAGAGACCTGACAATCCCGGAGCCGGGCGAGGCGCGCTGGGTGCTTCCGGCAGGCGCAGCCCGCATCAGCGGTTGGGCCGTTCTACCTGAGGAGTGCCGACGCTGGGGCGACTGCACCGTGATCATCACCGTCGTCGCCGGACCCCAGGTCGCCCCGCGGCAGCTTGCGTCCTTCACGCTCAGCGGGGGCCACGCCGTGGTAGCGATCGATGCCGACCTTCCCGCCAGCAAGGAGCCGGCGACTTTGCTGGTAACCGTGGCGGAAGGGAGGAACGGGCCCGTGCAGGACCGCGTAGTGCTGAGGCGAATGCTCGTCGGCTTCGAAAACGCCGGAGAGAGAGCACCGCCGGCCGGCGCACCCGCGCCTCCTGCTACCGCGCCTTGATCGAGGCGAGCGCCAGCACAACCAGCAGTACGCTGACGATCCAGAAGCGGCTCACGACCTGCTGCTCGCGCCACCCGGAGAGGTGCAGGTGGTGGTGGTAGGGCGCGCACTTGAAGACGCGTTTGCCCTTGCTCATCTTGAACCACCCTACCTGCAGGACCACCGAACCGATCTCGGCGAGGAAGACCGCGCACATGAAGAGGACCAGCACCTCCTGCCGGATTACCAGCGCGAGATAACCGATCAGCCCGCCCAGCGCCAAGCTACCGGTGTCCCCCATGAACACGCTGGCCGGGGAGCAGTTGAACCAGAGGAACCCCATGCAGGCACCCCCCATGGCGCCCGCCAGCACGGTGAGCTCGTCGGACTCGACGACGTACGGCACCAGCAGGTACTTCGCCGTGACCTCGGCCCCCGCGATGCCGCACAGGATCATCATCCCGATCGTGACGGCGGCGCTGATCCCCGTCGCCAGCCCGTCCATGCCGTCGGAGATGTTCACCGCGTTACTCATCCCCGCGATCATCAGAACGGCGACCAGGATGTACGGCCCTCGCGCCAGGAAGTAGAGCCCCGGCGAGAACCCGTCGGCGCCGCCGAGCCCCTCGTAGGTCTTCTGGAACGGCAGGTTGAGCACGTGGGCGGCGGAAGGTGCGGCGTCCTCGCGCAGGCCGTGGTTGTACGCGAAGTACCCGATGATCAGGCCGAGCCCGAGCTGGAAGACCAGCTTCTCCCATGAGCGCAGGCCCTGCCTCGACGCGCCGGGGCGCGAGGCCGCCGTGAGCTTGAGCCAGTCATCAAAGCCCCCCAGGACGGCGAGCCACACCGCCACGATCATCCCGAGCTGGATGTAGAAGTTGCGAACGTCAGCCAGTAGGAAGGTGACCACGATGATCGCCCCGACGATCAGCAACCCACCCATCGTCGGCGTGCTCGCCTTGCTGGTGGCGCTCGCCGCCAGCAGCGTCGAGTCGGTCAGCCCCGTGTCGCCGATCTTCTTCCGCCTCAGCCAGTTGATCACCGGGCGTCCGAGCACGATTACGGCGATGAACGCCAGCAGGGCCGCGGCCAGCGCCCGGAAGTGGAGCTGATCGAAGATCCGCACGACGTTGTAGAGCCCGTGGTCGTAGAGCCACTTGCGGGAGATGTCCAGAAGCCAGGGGATCATGGCGCCGCGCGCTCCCTCCCCGTGACGGGGCCGACGGGCGAGGAGACCGGACGCAGCGGCGGCGCCTTCGACGCGGCGAAGCGGGCGGTCACCGCGGCGGCGACCCGCTCCATCGCCTGCGAACGGGAGCCCTTGATCAGCACGGCGTCGCCCGGCTTGACGTAAGTCGCGATCCGCTGCGCCGCCTCGTCGGACATCGACGGCTCAACCGCCAGCAGCGCGCCCGGCGGCGCACCCGCCGCCGCCTCCGCGAACGACGGCCCCACAACCACCACCGCCCCGATGCCAGGCGACGCCAGCGCCGCTGCCAGCACCTCCGCGTGGGCGGCCTGCGCCGCCGCGCCCAGTTCACCCATCTGCCCCAGCACCGCGACACGGCGCTGGGCCCCCGGCGCAAGGTGAGGGAACGCGGCCAGCGAAGCCAGCATCGAATCGGGGTTCGCGTTGTACGCGTCGTTGACGATCGTCACTTGTCCGGCGACCGTCACCTGCTGACGCATCGCCGGGCTCTCGGCGTTCAGAAGACCGGCGGCGATCACGTCGTTCTCCAGCCCCATCGCCTGCGCCACCCACACTGCGAGCATGGCGTTGGCCGCGTTGTGCTCCCCGGCCAGCGGCACGCGCCAGACATGGCCGTTCAGGTCCTTCCACTGCACGCCGACTCGAGTCGGCGCGCCGCCGGCGCCCGGAACCTCCACTGGCTGCACGCGCCGCAGCCAGTAAGCCTTGTCAAGGCACCGAGAGGAGAACGGGTTGGTGAACGTCTCGAGCAACCCCTCAAAGGTGCGGGTGTCCGGCGGCGCAAACGCCGGCGCCTCGGCATACAGCAGCGTGCCGTTTGGGCGCAGGTGTCCAGCGATGCTCCCCTCTTCGCGCATAACGCCGGCCAGGTCACCGAACCCCTCCAGGTGCTCGCGGCCGATGCTCGTGATTACCGCGATATCGGGACGAACGATCCGCCCTAGCCGGTCGATCTCACCGGGATGGTTCGTCCCGACCTCGCACAGCACAAAGTGGTCGCCGGGGCGCGCCGCGAGGATCGTCAGCGGCACGCCCAGGTCGTTGTTGAACGACTTCTGGCTCGATGTGCCCGGGTGCGTCGTGCGGAGCACCGAGTCAATCAGCCGTACGGTCGTGGTCTTGCCGTTGCTCCCGCACACGGCGATGAACACCGCCCCCTGCGCGCCCAGGTGGTCCCGGTACGCTGCGGCGAACCGCCCGAGCGCGCGCCGCACGTCCTCGACCACCAGCACCGGCGCCGCAACGCCGGTGATCGGACGGCTGGCGAGGATCACCGCTGCGCCGGCCTCCGCCGCCTTCGCGGCGTAGTCGTGCCCGTCGTGCCTGTCGCCGCGTACGGCCGCGAACAAGCACCCCGGTGTCGCAGAGCGGTTGTCGGTGCAGAGACCCGTGATCGGCACGTCCCGATCGGGCCCTTTGCCGGCCCATTTGCCGCCGGTCACACGGGCGAGGCTTGCGGCCGTCCAGAACGGCGGCTGGTGAGCGGGTTCATCAACTGTGGCGCTATGAGGTACGCGGGCGGTCAACGGGTCTCTCCGGTGGAATCGGCCGGGCGGGGCCGCGCGGCATGCCTGACAGTCGCCCCCGCCTTGGCGGCGGCGCTGCTGTGGCCTGGGTGGTAGGCACGGGCCGTTGGGATCAGCCTGCCCGGCACGAAGTCAACGACGCCGACGGAGCGGGCCCGAAGCGCGGCGATCGCTTGCTCCCGGTCGTCAAAGTGGATCTTGCGGGTGCCGCCGGGCGCCGCCTGGTCCGGCAGGATC
>DASPMT010000164.1:0-5629 GCA_035626935.1 Phycisphaerales bacterium
CGACTGCGTTTTCTTCTCCTCCGTCGCCGTCTACGGCGACGCCCCCGAACCCCACCACGAACATTCCCCCAAGGACCCCAAGCACCCCTACGGCGGCAGCAAGCTCGCCGGCGAGAAGGTCTTCGAAGAGTGGGTCGCGAAAGGAAACGGGCGCAAGTGCCTGGTGATCCGCCCGACCATCACGTTCGGGCCGCGCAACTTCGCCAACATGTACTCGCTCATCCGCCAGATCGACAGCGGGAGGTTCGCCCGTGTCGGCAAGGGTGAGAACGTCAAGAGCCTCTCGTACGTCGAGAACATCGTTCAGGCGACCATGTACCTCTGGGAGCGCCGTTGGAACGACCCTGCCGCTCCGGCGATCGACACCTTCAACTTCGTCGAGAAGCCCGACCTCACCAGCGCACAGATCGCCGGGCAGATCTATGCCAGCCTGGGCAAGAAGCAATGGCCGTTCGCCGTGCCAATGTGGCTGGCGTTGCTCGGAGCCCTGCCGTTCGACGTTGTGATCAAGCTCACCGGCAAGAACCTGCCCGTCAGCTCGATGCGCGTCAAGAAGCTCTTCGCGATGCGCACGATGTTCGAGGCCGACAAGCTCGCCGCTGCCGGCTGGAAGTCCCCCGTGCCGCTCACCAGCGGCCTTGACCGCATGACGAAGTGGTACATGGCCGAAGGGAAGACCCAGCCCGCCATCTGGCGCGTCCCCCCTGCCCAGGTCGGCGGTGCCCTCAACTACGCCAAAATGGGCGGCAAGGCCGAAGGACCGGCCACGGCGTAGCCATGCCTGCAGTCGTCAACCGGTGTCTACAACGGCGCCCTCACGGTAACCGTGACCATTTGTGTTGACGCCGGACGGTCAGAACCGCCCGCCCTTACACGATCTTGGGCTCGGGCGCCGTGTAAGGCGCAGGCTTCTCACCCTTCGCGGCGAGCTTCAGCACGTCGGCATACTTCCCGCAGGAGATCGGGCGCGTGTACCGCTGCTCAAAGAGCGCCCGGGCCGCGGCGCCCTGGCGTCTGCACGCCTCGGGGTCGGCCATCATCTCCTTGATGATGCGCACCAGGCCGTCGACGTCGCCCAGCTCGCACCAGCGGCCCACGCCGTGCTGCTCGACCAAGTCGCGCAGCTCGCTCCTGGCCTCGCTGATGGCGACGATCGGCTTGCCCACCGCCAGCGACGAGTAGAGCTTGCTGGGGAAGCTGATCCCCTCGATCCCCTTGGCGATCGTCACGCCCGAGCAGTCGCACGAGTTGAGGCTCTCGTGCAGCTTCTCGATCGGCTGGTACGGCAGGAGCACGGTGTTGGTGAGGTTGCGGGCCTTGATCTGCTCGGCGATCCAAGGCTTGCGACCGCCCGAGCCGATCAGCACCAGCTTGAAGTTCTCACCTTTAAGCTTCTCGGCCGCGGCAAGCATGGTGTCGAACTCGTAGTAGAGCCCGAGGTTGCCCGAGTACATGAAGACGAACGGCTCGATGAGCTTGTGGTCGCGGGCGAACGGCTGCTGCGCTTTGGGGAGCGGCTTGAGCGTCTGCTCGTCGGCCCAGTTGGGGATGACGTGGACGCGCGCGGGGTCGACCTTGTAGGTGTCAACGACCAGGTTCTTGGCCGCTTCGCACAGCACGATCGACTGGTCGGCGTGCTTGTAGGTCTTGCGGTTGAGCCACATCCAGACGCGCTCGACAACGCTGCCCGAACGGATCTTGCCCGTCCAGACGCCGACCTGCGGGTGGGCGTCGTGCAGCAGCAGCACGTACCGGTGCTTGCGCAAGCGCGAGACGAACATGCCCACCGACCCGAGGAACGGCGGGTTTGTCGTGTAGAGGTGGACATCGGCGGCGCGGCTGGTCAGCAGCACACGGATCGTCAGGGGGACCACGAACGTAAGGATGTTGAGCCCCCGCCCGATCATGTTGTCCTTGCTGAACCGCGTGGTCCAGAGACGCTTGATGTTGACCCCGTCCGCTTCCTCGTTCCACTCAACCGGCTTCCACGTCTCAGGCGGCCCGTAACTGGGGCGCGCAGTGAGGACCTTGACGTTGAACCCGTGCGCGGCGAGTTCCGCCGCAAGCTCATGGAGAAGCTGACCGGTGCTCGCCACGTCGGGGGCGTAGTACTGGTTCAGGATCACAACCTGGGGCAGAGATGATCGGTCTTTGCTGGGCATGCGGCTCGCGGCGGGACCGGAAGAAGGATCGGGAAACGGGCCGGGCGCGCGGAGGCCCCGGAACAGGTGCCGACTATATCGGTCCGAGCCACGGAGCTGTTCAGCCTTGCCGCAACGGCGCCCCCAAATAGGCGACCCCGCCCTCGTTCGCCGATAGAACAAGGCCCGATCCCGGCCCGTACCGGGCGGGCGCCCATGGCCAAGCCTCTTGCCGTCATCTCGGTGCCTCCCGGCGGCAGCTATATCGGCCCGCGTCCGACGGTCTCAGTGGTGGTGCTGACACTCAACGAGGCGAACAACATCCGCGAATGCATCGCCAGTTGCGCGTGGTGCGAGGACGTGCACGTGCTGGACTCCGGCTCAACCGACGGCACGCAGTTGCTGGCCGAGCAGGCCGGCGCGAAGGTCTGGTTCAACCGATTCGAGAGCTTCGGCAAGCAGCGCAACTGGGCGATCGACCACATCCCGATGAAACACGACTGGGTGCTCCACCTTGACGCCGACGAGCGGTGCACGCCGGAGCTGATCGCGGAAATCGACGCCGCGCTGAAGGCCCCCCCCTCGGAGGCGGGCTACTACATCGCCAACCAGATGGTCCTGATGGGGTCGTGGATCCGCTACGCCAGCGGGTACCCGGCGTACCAGATGCGCCTCTTCCACAAGGGGCGGATGCGCTTTACTGACGTCGGGCACGGGCAGCGTGAAGCGACGAGCGGAAAGATCGGTACGCTGCGGAACCCCTACGTACACCTGAACTTCAGTAAAGGGCTCGACGACTGGTTCGCCAGGCACAACCGGTACAGCACCCTCGAAGCGGCCGAGGCCGTAAAGATGCTCGGCGAGCCGCTGGCGCTGGGTGACGCGCTGAAGGGGGGCCTCGCTCGCCGGCGTGCACTCAAGCGCTTGGCGGCACGGATGCCGATGCGTGGCACGTTTCGGTTCTTGATGACGCTGCTTGTGCAGCGCGGCATCCTCGACGGCGCGGCGGGGTGGCGCTACGCGAAGATGCTGGCGATCTACGAGGGGATGATCGCGCTGAAGATCAAGGAGCGGCGCAAGCGCTGACGCGGTAACCTGAGCACCATGCCGGCGGTCAGCATCGTCATGACGCTCTACAACCGCGCCCGCTGGGTCGAGGCGGCGGCGCGGAGCGTGCTGGCGCAGACGGAGCCGGATCTGGAACTGGTGATCGTCGATGACGGGTCGACCGATGGCTCGCTGGAGATCGCGCACCGGCTGGCGGCGAGGGACCCGCGCGTGCGGGTGTTCGCCGAGCAGCACCGCGGCGTCGCCGGCACCCTCAAGCGAGCCCACGAGCTGACGCTGGGAAGCCTGATCGGATGGGTGGACAGCGACGACCTGCTTGTGACCGACGCGGTGGCCAAGTGCCGGGCCGTCTTGGAGTCCCGGCCTGACGCGGGCGTCGTCTACACGGACCACGTGGAGATCGACGAAGCGGGCTGCGTCCTCCGCGAAGGCGTGCGCTCCAAGCGCCCCTACTCGCGCGACGCGCTCCTCACCGACCTGATGACGTTCCAGTTCCGGCTGTTCCGACGGAGCGTGTTCGACGCATGCGGCGGGATCGATGCGAGCTTCACCGCGGCGCCGGACTACGACTTCTGCCTGCGGGCGTCGGAGGTGACGGAGTTTGCCTATCTGCCCGAACCGCTCTACTGCTACCGGCAGCACCCCGGCTCGATCTCCGCAGCCCGGCAGGCCGAGCAGGTCGCCAACTCGCAGCGGGCCGTTGAAAACGCCCTGATGCGACGCGGGCTGGCGGACAAGGTCCGCCTGAAGGTGACCCTGCGTGCGGTGTTCGAACTGGTGCCCAAGCAGGATTAAACGCAGGGCACGGGGCCACAAGGGACCTTTCCTGGAGGTGTCCAGACCGATGCGGAGCGGGACTAGTCCCGGCGGCGGGAAGCCGCCCTTGGGAGGTCTTGCCATGGGTGCGATGCGAAGTGTGGTGGCAGCTTTGGCGGTGGCGGCGGGGTCGGCGGTGGCCGTCGGGCAAATCGACGGGTTTGTGGTGCTGCCGCCGGCGGGCGGAGGGAACTACGTGCATGCGCTGGGGATCAGCGGGGACGGAACGACCGTGGTCGGCGAGAGCGGCACGCTCGGCACCGGCACCGTAGAGGCATACCGCTGGACCGCCGCTTCCGGTGGGCAGTTGATCGGGCTGATGGTGGGCGGGCCGTATTCGAGGGCGATGTGCTGCGATGCCACCGGCGCACATGTGTACGGGGAGGGGGAGGACGGCAGTGCGTTCGCTTGGTCCGACCCCCTCCCCGGTTCAGTCTCCTCTCCGCCCGGCGGGGCGGTGTTGGACGTCAGCGCCGACGGATCGGTGCGGCTGACCCGTACGGAGCGGTACGTCGGCGCGAGCGGTGAGCCGTTGCCGCAACTGGCCGGCGACCAGGAGGCGCAGTGCGCTTCAATCAGCGCCGACGGCGCGGCCGTGGCGCTGACGAGCCACTTCTTCCAGAGCGGCGGTGGGTACGGATACGGCGGCGGCCCGCCGGTCGTGCGCGATCAGGCCTGCCGCTGGTCGGCGGCGACTGGCACCGTGGGGTGCGGCTTCCTGCCCGGCACAGACCGGTCGTTTGCGACCAGCATCTCGGAGGACGGCGCGGTGGTAATCGGCACCTGCCGCGCGGGGAGCGGTCTGCATCGGGGGTTCAAGTGGACAGCTTCGGGCGGGATCGAGGAGCTGCTGCCCGCGGCCGGGCAGGCAACACCGACCACGGTGGAGCCGGTGGACTGCACCGCGAACGGATCGGTAATCCTCTGCCGCGTGGATGGCGAGGCGTGCGTATGGACGGCTTCGGAGGGGTTCCGATCGATCAAGCAGCTTCTGCTGGCGAACGGACAAGATGTAGGCGCGTGGACGTTCTACAGCGCGGCCGGGATCTCGAACGACGGGAACGTAGTCACGGGCCAGGCGGTCGACGGCGGCGGACAGATGCACGGCTGGGTGGCGTCGCTCACGCAATCCTGCGCGGGACCATCGAGCCCGTGGACCGCGACGCGTCGAGTGGTCGTCGCCGACGGTGACGCGTTGCCGGGTGGCGGCACCGCCACGCTTGTCGCGGAGAACTCGGTCAACAGCGCCGGCGCGGTGCTTGTTCGCGTAGGGAGTGACCTGTGGTTTGCACCCGCGGACGGTTCGCCCATGGTGCCGGCCCTGGCGGGCAACTCGGGGGGCGCATCGGGAATCAGTGAGGCGTCGATGAACGACCACGGGGTCGTCGCGGCGGCGAGGCTGACGTCGATCTCGGTGGGGTTCCCCCCTTCTCCCGAGACCGCCCGCACGGTGATGGTCGGTCTGCCGGGGTCGATGCTGCCTGTGGCGGCCGACGGCGATGCGATCGCCCCCGAAGACGGCGGCGGTTCGCTCCGCACCTGGGACGGTTTCGAGGGCCCGCTGATGAGCAACGGAGGGCTGGCGGTGTTCCAGACGGCCATCG
>DASPMT010000165.1:0-5162 GCA_035626935.1 Phycisphaerales bacterium
ATCCCCTCGGCGGCCAGGGCCTGGAACATCACGGCGGCGACGCCGGAGCTTGTGCGCATGCCGGCGCCGACGGCCGAGACCGTGCAGAGGCCGCCGTCGATGCGCAGCGCCTGCGCGCCGAGCGTCGGGGCGATCTGCTGAAGAACGGCGTTGACCTCGGGAAGGTCGGCCTTGTCGAGGGTGAAGGTGAGCCCGATGGTGCCGGGGCCGTCGTCTTCCTGGATGATGTCGTCAACGGGGATGTGGGCTTGGGCGATGGGCGTGAAGACGGCGGACTGTACGCCGGGGGTGTTCTTCAGGCCGCGGATGGAGACGCGCCCGACACCCTTCTTCAGCACCACGCTCGAGACGACCCGGCTTTCCATTGAGGAGTCCTCGGCCACGATCACCGTGCCGCGTTGATTGTTGCCCGCTCGCTGGCTGTGGAGCACCCTGAGCGGCACCCCGAATTTTTTGGCGAGCTCGACGGCCCGCGGGTGGATCACCTGGGAGCCGAGGGAGGCCGCCTCGAGCATTTCGTCGTAGCAGACGGCGTCGCGGATGCGGGCGTCGGGCACCAGGCGGGGATCGGCGGTGAAGACGCCGTCGACGTCCTTGTAAATCTCGCACTCGCCGCCGAAGCGGGCCGCCAGGGCGACGGCGGTGGTGTCGCTGCCGCCGCGGCCGAGGGTGGTGGTGTCGCCGGAGTCGTTGACGCCCTGGAAGCCGGCGACGACGGGGACGACGCCCTGGGAGAGCAGGGTCTCCAGGCGCGACCCTTCGATGTGCCTGATGCTGGCGCGTCCGTGCACCGCGTCGGTGCGGATCCCCGCCTGAGCGCCGGTGACACTGGCGGCGGGTATGCCGATCGACCGCAGCGTCATCGCCATCATCGAGATGGCGACCTGCTCGCCGGTGGCGAGCATCTGATCGAGCTCGCGCTTGTCGGCGGCTTCAGGCCCGAGGGTCTGGGCCAGGGCGAGCAGGTCGTCGGTGCCATCACCCATCGCGCTCACGACGAGCATGACCGAGAGGCCGCGCTCGCGAGCCTCCTTGGCGTGGCGCGCGCTGGCGCGGAGCTTCTCCGCGTCGGCGACGGAGGTGCCGCCGAACTTCTGCACAACCAGGGGCGCGGGGGTCCGTCCGGGATCAACTGGGGTCAGTGGTGTGGTGGCCTGCAAGTGGCTCGCTCCTCCATGAGCGAAATGGCGGATAGACGGGGTTAGGAAGAGCGGAACCGGGCGAGAGTAGGCGTCAGACGGCTGTTTTCGCCGCCGGTTTGTCCTCCAGCAGCGAGCTGGGAAGATGGGCGATCGGCCCCGCCACGCCGGCGTGGCGCATGGCCGCCAGCCACCGAGAGCAGGCGTCGCACCTGCCGCAGATGGACTGCTGCGCCTCGGCCTGCTTCTCGCACCACCACGCGCTGCCGACGGGGGCGTCCATATCGGCCGCGAGATCCAGGAGCTGGTTGTCGTTGAGCTCTGCGAAGGGGGTGTGGATCAGCACGCTCTGTCCGCCTGCCTGGCGGGTGTCAATGCTGAGCAGGCGGGCGGCGAGCAGCGCCCGGTCAAACGCGCCCGCAACCTGCGTGAGGCGCGTCGCGTCGTCGGCGGCGGCGAACTGCACGGGCCAAACGACGCGGCCTATACCTCGTTTCGCGGCGTCTTCGCCGGCCGCCAAGAGCATCAGCGATGCGGAGAGACCGGTGATGGTCGCAGGGAGCGGCCCGGTGATGGTCGATGGCAAACCGGCCAGTTTCACGAACTGGGCGTTGGCCGCGGCCGCCTGCGGAGCGAGGTTGGCAGGCGCCCAGAGCGCGGGCTTGGCGTTTTCGGAATCTGAAGGGCGGCAGACCGCCTCGCGCCAGACCGCCAGCAGGGTAGCGATCGACCCGTCAGCGATGATCAGGCAGGAGGGGACCAGGCCGGTGTGCGCGTACGGCTCTGACATGCTTACAGAATCGGTCCTCACGCGCAACTGGCTGCACATTCGGAGTAAGGCGGCCCCTGCCGCGCTCCCGGAGAGAGAGACGCGGGCCGGAGAATGCCGAAGGGCGGACTCGAACCGCCGACCTGAGCGTTATGAATGCTCCGCTCTAACCAGCTGAGCTACTTCGGCGAAGGGTCGGAGTGTATTGGGGCAGTCACCCCCGTTCAAGACGGCACGCGGCGGTGCTTGGCGGTGCCGGGCCGAACTGGGTGGCGCATCCGGTGGTGGATGCCCGAACCCCTGAGCTTGCGGACCGTACGGAGCATGGCGGCGGGTCGGGACCGATATCCTCCCCACGTGCCGGTGGCGGCCCGGATCGGTCCGGGCCGGATTCAGGGCATCCGCAGACGGCCCGATCCGTACGCAACGGAGACGCAGGTTCGCGTCCTTCTCCGCCTCGATCACGCTTCTTTCACGCTCGTGCAGGCCGGCACCCACTAGGAACACCATGAACATCACCCGTCGATTTGCTCTGTCGCTAGTCCTTGTCGCGGGCACCCTTGTCGCTTCCAACGCGCCGATCCTGGCGCAGGCTCAGCCGGTCGCCGCGACCTCGAGCATGTCGACGCAGGCGATCGCCGCGGACATCTGGCAGAAGGCCCGCGACGGCGACCTTGACGCCCTGCTCGCCCTGGTCGACTCGCTGCCGGCCGACCGGCCGGAGCTGGCGGAGGTGGTGTCCGACTTCAAGACGCTCAAGGCGAACATCGCCAAGCGCGAGACCGCGCGGGAGGCGCAGATCGCCAAGGTGACGGCGAAGCTGGACGAGCAGATCGCCAAGGAGCCGACGCCGCTGAACCTGAGCCGGGCGCTGAAGGAGGCGATCGAGCTGCACATGCTGAGCCGCGAGGCGGACAAGGCGGCCCTGCTGACGACGCCGCGGGTGGCGAACCTGATCAAGACCGCGGACAAGGCGGCGCACGAGGCCGAGAAGAAGGGGGACTGGGTGTTCGCCAGCGAGCTGTTTGCGCGGCTGAATATGCTGCTGGAGGAAGAGGGGACGTACCGCGAGGACGCCGAGCGGCTGGTGGACCGGCTGGGGATGATCCGGCTGTACACGCCGAAGCTGTTCTGGGAGATGCGCAGCGCCCGCCAGAAGCTGGAGGAGAAGGGGAAGCCGCTGCCGGCGTTCAACCCGCAGGGCGAGGACTTCGCGACGAAGCTGAAGGGGATCACCCAGACGGCGCTGATCAAGGCGCTGTCGATGGCGGGCGAGGGGCACGTGGAGCGCGTGGGGACGAAGAAGATCCTCATCGGGGGCATGCAGCGCGTGCGGACGATGATCACCACGCACGACCTGAACCAGGCCTTTCCTGGTCTGGCCGACAAGGACGCGTCGGCCCAGATGCTCGGGTACATCGACGAGCAGATCGCGGCCCTGAGCAAGCGTGCCGGCGAGGTGACGCGCGACCAGGTGCCGGTGGTGGTCGCGGACCTGCTGGCGAGCAACCGGACGAGCGTGCGGCTGCCGGACGAGGCGGTCATTCACGAGTTCGGCAACGGCGCGTTCGGCGAGCTCGACGAGTTCAGCCAGATCATCTGGCCCGACGAGCTGCAGCGGTTCAAGCGCATGACGGAGGGCTCGTTCACCGGCGTGGGCATCCAGATCCAGCTCGACGAAGAGTCGCAGATGATCAAGGTGGTGCAGCCGCTGGAGGGGACGCCGGCGCAGAAGGCGGGCGTGCGCGCGGGCGACTTGCTGAAGAAGATCAACGAGACGTCGGCCGTGGGGCTGTCGCTGGACCAGGCGATCGAACAGATCACCGGCAAGCGCGGCACGCTGGTGCGGCTGACGGTTGACCGGGCGGGCAAGGACATCGAGTTCGAGCTGGAGCGCGACACCATCCCCATCCGCACGGCCAAGGGGTGGAAGCGGACGGGCGACAGCGACACCGACTGGGACTACATGGTGGACAAGAACGCCGGCATCGGGTACGTGCGGCTGAGCGGGTTCAACGACAACACCACCGAGGAACTGCACTCGGCGATCCGCGCGATGCAGCAGTCTCCGGCGGGGCTCAACGGCATCGTCCTGGACCTGCGGTTCAACCCGGGCGGGCTCTTGACCCAGGCGGTGAGCGTCGCCAACACGTTCATCTCCGACAACGAGCTGGTGGTGTACACCGAGGGGGCAGGCGGCGCCGCGGGCGAGAAGCACTACGGCGAGCGCGGCGGCCAGGTGGTGCGCAACAGCACGCCGATCGTCGTGCTGATCAACGACGGCTCGGCGTCGGCGAGCGAGATCGTCTCGGGCGCGGTCGAGCACTACGGCAAGCGCGGCGACATCAACGCGGTGGTGATCGGCCACCGCTCGTTCGGCAAGGGGTCCGTGCAGAACGTGATCCCGCTGTCGAGCACCACCTACATGAAGCTCACCAAGCAGTACTACCACCTGCCCGACAAGCGGGTGATCCATCGGAAGCCGGGCGCGAAGGAATGGGGCGTGACGCCCGACCTGACCGTCGAGATGCTGCCCAAGCAGATCACCGACGCGCTGACGCTGCGGATCGACGCGGACACGCCCCCTGAGGGGCGCATCAACCGCAAGGTGGAGGAGGGCGAGCAGGGGCTGGGCGACCCGGACCCCGACCGCCTGATCGCCGAGGGGTTCGACCTGCAGCTCGAGACGGCCGTGGCGGTTCTCAAGGCCCAGGCGGTCGCGCGGCAGACACAGAAGACGGCCCAGGGACAGAAGGATCCGCGCAAGGGCGGCTGATCCGGGGCGGGACATCAAGCTCGCGCAACCGCGCCACGGGGCGCGGTTTTTCGTTGGTGCAAGCGGTGTCAATTGGGGCGGACGCCCTTCGGTGTGCGCGTCGGTACCGGGGTGATCCGCCTATGATTCCCTTCGATTTGCTCGGTACTTGTTCGCAGGGAACCCATCTTGTCCAGCGCCTCCTCCCCCGCTTTGTCAACCGGCACCATGCAGAACGCCAACCCCCCCGCCACGACGCCCGATCTGTACTCGATCACCGCGAGCAAGGTGCACCTGGGGCCGGAAGGGTTCACCGGGGTGGGCCGGCGAACCGCCGGCTCGCAGCGCCCGTCGGCGGCGGTGAGCAACGCCACGCTGATCAGGTGGCTGAAGGACATGGTGGCGATCCGCGAGTTTGAGAACCGCTGCGCCCAGGCGTACCAGCAGGCGAAGATCGGCGGCTTCTGCCACCTGTACATCGGCCAGGAGGCCGTCGCCG
>DASPMT010000166.1:0-4193 GCA_035626935.1 Phycisphaerales bacterium
GCGCCCGCCAAGCACGAGGACGTGAGCATCACGTTCGTCGCCGGCCGTCCCCGCGCCCTCAACGGCAAGAGCATGCTCGGGCACGAGCTTGTCATGAAGCTCAACCAGATCGCCGGGCGCCACGGCGTCGGACGCGTCGACATCGTCGAGAACCGCCTGGTCGGCATGAAGAGCCGCGGCTGCTACGAGACGCCAGGCGGCACCGTCCTCTACGAGGCCCTCCGCGGCCTCGAAGAGCTCGTCCTCGACCGTGAGACGCTCCACTACCGCCAGCGCGTCGCGCTCGAGTTCGCCGAGCTGATCTACAACGGCCAGTGGTTCACCCCCAAGCGCGAGGCGATGTGGGCGACCTTCGACCAGATCAGCCAGGTGATGAACGGCGAGATCGTCGTCCGCCTCTACAAGGGCACGGCGACAACCATCCGCCGCAAGAGCCCCAACTCCCTCTTCAGCGAGGCCTTCGCCACCTTCAGCAAGGACGAGGTCTACAACCAGAAGGACGCGGGCGGCTTCATCAAGCTCTACTCGCTGCCGGCGCGGATCAAGGCGCTCAACGAGATGGCCGCGGAGCACGGCGCCGCGAACGGCAAGGTCGTCGTCAAGTCCAAGCGCAAGGCCGCGAAGGCGAAGTAAGGAGCTGACCATGGCCCTTTGGGGTGGTATGTTCGAGGGGAAGTCCTCGTCGCTGTTCCGCGCGTTGAACGACTCGCTGCCGTTCGACCGCGCGATGGTGGCGGAGGACATCGAAGGTTCGATCGCATGGAGCAGGGCAATTCAGCGAGCGGGCGTGATCGACGGTCCTGAACAGCAGCGGCTGGAGGCCGCCCTGCGGGAGCTGCACGTGCTGGCGACGACGCAGCCGGAGCTGCTCAACAAGGCCGAGGATGAGGATGTCCATTCCTGGGTGGAGCGCGAACTGGTCGCTCGCGTCGGCGACCTCGGCAAGAAGCTCCACACCGGGCGCAGCCGCAACGACCAGGTCGCCACTGACCTGCGCCTCTGGACCGTGAAGGCCGTGGACGCGCTCATCCATCAGCTCCGCGCCGCCCAGCGCTCGCTGCTGGCGTTCGCCGAACGGGAGCACGGCGCGGGCACGGTCGTGCCGGGCTACACCCACCTTCAGCGCGGTCAGCCCGTGATGCTGGGCCACTGGGCCATGGCGTACGTCCAGATGCTCGACCGCGACGCCGAGCGCCTCACGCAGTCGCTCGGACGCACGGCCGTCTCGCCGCTCGGTTCGGGCGCACTAGCCGGCACGGCGTATGACGTTGATCGCGCGGCCCTCGCCGGAGACCTGGGGCTCGACGGCGGTCCAAGCCTCAACAGCCTCGACGCCGTGAGCGACCGCGACTTTGTCTTCGAGACGCTCTCGTGCGCCGCTCTCTGCTCTATCCACCTTTCGCGCCTCGCCGAGGACCTCATCCTCTACTCCTCCAGTGAGTTCGGTTTCGTGCAGATGGACGACAGCGTTACCAGCGGCTCATCGCTGATGCCCCAGAAGAAGAACCCCGACGCCGCGGAGCTTCTCCGCGGTAAGTCCGGCCGCATCCTCGGCAACCTCGTCGGTCTCGCGGCGACGCTCAAGGGGCTGCCCCTCGCCTACAACAAAGACCTGCAGGAGGACAAGGAAGGGCTGTTCGACACGGTCCAGCACCTGTCGATGTGCCTCGCCGTCCTGCCCGTCTGCTTCGACGGCATCAAGGTGAACCGCGACCGCTGCAACGCCGCCGCGGACGATGGGGTCATCGCCGCCACCGACCTGGCCGATTACCTCGTCCGAAAGGGCGTCCCCTTTCGAGACGCCCACCACATCAGCGGCCGGCTTGTCCGCCGCGCACTCGACCTCAAGACCTCTCTCTCAGCCATGCCGATCGCTGAGATGAAGGCGATCGAGCCTCGCATCGAACAGGACATCTATCCGCACCTGACAGTGCGGGCGATGCTGGCCAAACGCAACGTCATCGGCGGCACCGCACCCGCGCAGGTGGCCAAAGCCATCGAACAGGCGAAGCGTCGCCTGGCGATGTGAGCGCTCAGGCCCCCTTCTCTCCGGGGAAGAGTTCATCTACATCCGCTCCTGGCCCCTATGGCTCAACCGGCCCCCACTCGCCCATCCTGATCCACTCGCGCCCGCGCCACCTGTCGCGTGCCCCGACCGGCTTGTTCGCGCCGACCGGTGCCACCTTCGGCGACGGCTCCACGCAGCACGGCTGCGGCGGTTCGGGCGCAAACGTGCTCTCCTGATCGGCGTCGACCTCCTTGCCCTCGGCCTTGATCGTGTTCCCGCTCAGCCGCGTTTCGCGCGTCTTGCGCACCCAGAACGGCGCCCCCTTCGGTTGCGCCCCGGTATTGCCGATGATCTCGTTCTCGCGGCTTCCGTTGTGATTCGCAACCGCCCACGCCGTTTTGAGCAGGTTGCCGTCGTCGTCGTCCCACAGCTTCACGCAGACGCTGTTCCCTTTGAACGTGTTGCCGCTGATGGTGTTGAGTGTCCCGTGTTCGATGTTAATCCCTCCTCCCTCGCCGTACCCCTTCTGCCCGTTGCCCGTGAAGGTGTTCCCCCGGATGAGCGTCCCCTGGCTGTAGCCGCCCCAGATGCCGCAGATGGCGTTCCCCTCAAACGTGTTTCCTTCGATGACGTTGCCGAAGGAGAACGTCATCTCCAGCCCGTGCGCCGGCGCGAACGAAAGGTCGTTACGGACAAAGACGTTGTCGTTGCACCCGGCGCGCCGGTGCTCGATGCCCGACGGCCTTTCGCCAAGCGCCTCCTTGCCCGCGAAGCCGAATACACCGTCGCCGCAATGCGTCATCGAGTTTTCCACCACCGTGTTCCGGCTGCACTGCTCGAACAGCAGCAAGCCCGCCGAATCCTGCCCGCGGTTGTACACGCCGTGGCTGTAGCCGCGCACGCAGAAGTCCAGCGCATTGCGGCTGACCAGGTTCTTGCTGCTCCGCCACATCGCGATCCCCCACCCCGAGAGGAACGAGCAGTCGTTGTCGTACACCATCGCCTGCTCGACGCGGTCGAGGATGATCCCGTTCTGCCCGTTTCGTACACGCACGTCCGAGACCTTTATGCCGAGGCTTCGCTCGATGCAGACCGCCGCACCGTAGTTGGTGACCCACTCCTGCTTGTCGTTCTCGTGCGGCCAGAGCCAGTCGTCGTTGTGTTCCTTCTGGGGCGTGCTCTTCAGGTGCATCCGCCAGAGGTTGTCGAAGCTTGCCCGGTTGACGATCAGGCCGTCCGCATTGGTCGCCCGCAACCCCACCTTGAAGCCGGTGGCTTGGAGGTTCTGAACCGTCACGTTCCGCGCGTCCTTCACCACCACACCGGTGCCGCGGAACGTATCCGGCGCGGCCGCCGGGTCATCCCCCTTCAGCGTGCCCTCGAAGCTCACAACGACGCCGGAGACGTGGACGTGCACAACCCCGTCGCCGTTGGCGTCCCGCACCGGCTTCTCGGCGCAACGCAGCACCACGACGCAGGGCGTCGCGGGGATCGAGGCCCGGTCGATGACGACGTCGTCACGGTCGACTGTCAGCCAGACCACCAGGACAGGGCCGACGTTCGTCGGGCGGTCAGCGACGCACCCGGCGCACGCGGCGGATAGGGTGAGCAGCGGTGCGATTCGATTCATCCGATCAGCATACCGGGTGGGCGTTCACCGCGGCATCGGTCCAACATCCATGATCGCGCACGCCTGCACGAACGGCACCCCCAGTTTTTCCGCCTCGGCGATCACCTCCGGGCCGTCCGCGCCAGGGTTAAGCCAGACTTCAGCCACGTCTCCACGCTCGGCGACCTTCTTGACGGCGTTGACGCCGTAACGCGGCGGGATGTAGAACAGGGCCCTGTCCCATCCTCCCTCGGTCTTTGGCACGTCGGCAACTGTCTCATACACCTTTACGCCCTCCACCTCTGTCCCGGCGGCGTTCGGGTTGACGCCCACGACGTCCCAGCCCGCTCTGAGATAGGCCCGTACGGCTCGGTTGCCGAACTTCGTACGGTCCGCCGACGCTCCGATGACCATGGCTCGCATGCCCAATCCTGCCCGACTCGCTTCAGGCGATCCGCAGGCCGCACGTGAATTCCCATACACTTGCGTTTATGCGGATAAACGGATATAATCCCGCCCGCCCGGGTGGTCGATGTTGGGCGGTCCGCCTTCTGTTCGCCTTCCCAGATTAACTGC
>DASPMT010000167.1:0-4997 GCA_035626935.1 Phycisphaerales bacterium
CACGCGCTGACGGTGATGGCGGCGGTAGCGGCGGTGGTCATCCTGATCGCCGCGCTGATCGTGCAGACGCAGCAGAAGGCGGAGATCGAGCGCCAACGCAACCGCCTGGAGGCCGCCAACCACCGGCTTGACCAGACGCGCCGCGTGCTGGTGTCGCTGCTCAGCGGCGCACAGGCGAGCGGCAAGGGCCCGTCGGCGACGCTGGGGGAAGTGCTGCAGGACGCCGCCCACACCCTCTCGGTGGCGCCGCCTGACGACCCCTTGACGCGGGCGGGTGTGAGCGAGGCGGTCGGCACCGCGATGATGACGCTGGGGATGGTTGACAAGGCACGGCCGCTGCTGGAAGCGGCGCTCGCGGAGTTCAAGGACCTGCCGGCCGACAGCGAGCCACGGCTGGCCGTCGAGGCGGAGTTGGCGCAGCTGCTGTACTACGAACAGAAGTTCGCAGAGGCCGAGCCGAAGCTGCGGGAGCTGCTGCGACGCGAGCGGGCCCGCAACGGCGGGACACCCAGCGAGCTGGAAGGCGACCTGCTCAACGCGCTAGGGGCCGTCCTGCGCCTGCAGGGCAAGCTGGACGAAGCCATGACCGCGCAGCAGGAGGCCCTCGTCCTGCGTACGAAGGTGCACGGCCCTGGGAGCCTGCCCGTCGCCGAGTCTCACAACAACATCGCGTCGATCCACTTCACGGCCGGCCGGTACGCCGAGGCCGCAGCGTCGTTCCGCGCCTCGCTGGCGATACGCGAAACCCGTCTGCGTGCAGGGCACCCGATGGTGCTGGCCACCAGCCTGAACCTGGGAACGGCGCTGCTGCGCACGGGGGACGCCCCGGGCGCACGACCGCTGCTGCGCTCGGCGGCCGACGGATGGGCGGCGGCCTTCGGCGCCGAGCACGGCGGGATCGTCTCAGCACGGACGGCGCTGGGACAGGCCCTGCGGCGCGACGGGGCGTACGACGAATCGCAGAACGTCCTCGAGTCGGCGTTGCAGTGGCAGCTCGCCCGCGGCGGACCCGAGACCCCGGCGGTGCTGGCGACCCGGATCAACATCGGTGTCACGATGGCGGAGAACGCCGCTGGCGACTGCGCAAGGGCTATCGAATCGCTCGAGTCGATCCGCACGCACGCGCAGTTCCCCAAGGTCAGCCCCGGTCTGGCCGCCCAGGCGCTGCGGGCGCTCGCCGACGCCTGCGAGCGCTGCGGGCGTAAGGCCGACGCGCAGCGTTACCGCGACGAAGCGCAGCGCCTCACAAAGCCGAACTGACCGAGGCCTGCGGGACGCACGTTTTTTATGACCGAAGGCGCACGCAGTTGCCGCATGTCGGCGGTCCGAACCTTCGGGCCTCGCCCGACCGGTCGGCCCGTTGCGGCCGGCCTGCAGCACCAGGAGTTGAGCATGAACCGCAGGAAGTTGATCCTCACGACGATCGCCGGCGCAGCGCTGCTGCTCTCACCGGCGGCCATGGCCGACCACGGCGGCAACAGCGGGAACGGCAGCGGCCACGGAAGCGGCGGCGGCGGCAACAGCGGAGGCGCGAGCAACGCGGCCACTGTCCGCAACGCCCAGCGCGCGCTGCGTGACGCCGCGGACGCGGCGGAGCGCGTCGTGAAGCAGGAAAAGGACTCCCGCGTGCGCATCATCTTCGGCCTGCGCGCCGCGGGTGCAACGGCCGACGAGGTGAACGCGGCGCTCGCCGACGGCCTGGCGGCCGTCACCGCGGCGACCGGCAGCGGGATCGCGCAGGTCAACGCCTTGAAAGCCGCCCTGCTGGCCTCCCTCCCTCCGACGGCAACCGCCGGTCACCGCGCGGCGATCGAGTCCGCCGCCGCCGCGGGGATTGGGAAGCTCAACAAGCGCCTACGGAGCGCCACGCAGGACCTCAACCGCGCCACCCGGGCGAGGATTCCGGCCGGCACACTCCCCCACCACCCGTTCCCGGAGCACGGGCCGAACCACCCGTAACACGGGGCTTATCCAGCTTAACCCCCTCCCTTCGGGGTGGGTGCCCGGTCACAGCCGGGCGCCCGCCTTTCATCTCCCCATTCGGGCTGGCCTGGCCGGACACGGCCGGGCTGTCCCGTTTTCATGACAGGGCTGCGGTGCGTTCCACGCATAGAGGTGGTACAGCGCGCCTGCTGGGCCGCATTTAAGACAATTACCCTACTCCACACCGCACCCATCGTTCGTATGCAGGTTACTCAGCGTGTCCATCGCCTTGGTACACGCCTCGAATGGAGGCTTCTGATGGTCCGTGCCCTGCTTACCGCCGGCAGTTCTCTGATCGCCGCGACCGCGCTCGGCGACGTCACGCTCCTCACGCAGGAGCGCGTCATCACCGTCGAGACGACGGCGGATAACAACGTTGTGAGCGCAGCCGCGGTCGCGTTTGAGCCCTTCATCGAGACGGTCGCTAACGAGGCGACATTCCCTGCCGCGGGCGGCGGCACCGGGACCAACTCCGCGGTGTCGTCGATCAACTGCATCGTCGATCCCAACGCGATCAGGGCGTCGGGAAGTCTGACCGCTGCGGGCGGGTTCACCGTCACGGGCGGACCGCCCGAGACGGGCGAGGCGGAAGCCGAGATCGACGTGACGTTCGACGTCCACGTGCCGACGCCTTACACACTGACGGCTACGCCGCGCCCCAGCACGCTGCCCCGGGACGAGTACGAAGTCGAGCTTCACTCGCTCACCACCGGCGCTGTCCTGGTGATGGTTGACGAGACGATGCCGCCGCAGACCGTCGAGGTGTCGGGGACGCTGCCACCGGGGCGCTACCGCGTTCACTACGCTGTCGAAGTGACCGGCGGCGCAGTGGAGGCCGTCGGCGAGTACGGCTTCAACATGACGCTGGGGACCCCGCCCTGCGGACCGGCCGACGTCGGCGGCACGGGCGGCTCGCCGGGCTCCGACGGCGCGCTGGACAACAACGATTTCGTCGTCTTCATCGACCGCTTCTTCGCGCAGCACGCGGCGGCCGACGTCGGGACGACCGGCGGAGTGCCGGGCCCCGACGGCGTGTTCGACAACAACGACTTCGTCGTCTTTATCGACCGCTTCTTCGTCGGCTGTGCCTGACGCGGCTCACGCCCGCCAGCCGAACGTGGCGTACTGGTGCTCGAACGTCCCGTCGTCGTATAAGTCAATCACCCCGTACCCCTCGGCCGTCTGCCGCTTGGGCCCGGTCCACTTGGCGGCGCTGGCCGCGCCGTCGCAGATGTACGTCACACCGTTGTAGGTGCAACGGTCCAGCAGGTGAACGTGCCCGGAGAGGCAGAGTCTCACGTGCCGGTGGCGCTGGAAGAGAGCGTCCAGGGCGCGGCAGTCGGCGTGCATGCGGCTGGAGCCGACCTCAAACTTGGTGCTCCCGGTCTTCCAGTCCTTGTCGGCGGCGTCGAAGAAGTTCACCACCGACACGATCGGCACGTGTGACACGACCACCGTCGGTGCGCTCGTGCGCGCCAGGTCCTGCTTCAGCCAGTCGAGTTGCTCACCGGCGATGCGCGGCGTGAAGCCCTTCCCGTCGGCGTGCAGGGCGATCGAGTCGAGGATGACAAAGTGCCACCCGGCCGCGTCAAACGAACGGAACGTGCGTTCATAGCCGAACTGGTTGAGGAACCAGCGCTTGCCGTAGTACGGCTCGGATCCGGTCGCACGCGCCTTGCTCTTGTAGCGCCCGAAGATGTCGTGGTTGCCGAGCGTGTGATAGACCGGTATGGACTCCTCAAGGTTGTCGGCCAGCACGCGGTGGAAGAGTTCCCACTGCACGCGGCTGCGGGCCAGGTCGGTCGCCGCGGTGTCCATCGCCAGATCGCCGCCCGTCACGATGAGCGACGGACGATCCTGAAGGGACATCATGTGCCGCAGGCAGGCAGCCATCCCCTCACCTGCGCGCAACTCGGGCTGCACGTGGATGTCGGTTGCGTGCGCGAATCGGAGCGCCCGCCGGCGGGAAGCGCTCGGCGCAGCGATGGAAGCTGACGCTCCAGCAGGCGGGTACTGTGCATCCGCCCTGCCGATCGCCGCGGCGGCGGCAGCGGCGATTCCGCCGGCGAGCAGCGTGCGACGCGAAAGTTGTCGATCGGATTCGTTCATCAAAGGCTCCGGCGCGATGCTATCCGATCACTCGTTGCGACCGGCTGGACCGCCGGTCCGCAGCGCCCGCCCCACGCCGACGGGCCACCCAAACCGGCGCCGCCGCGGGATAGACTGGGCGGATGAGCACACCCAAAGTGATCCTCTGTCCGGGACAGGGTGCACAGGCGGTGGGGATGGGGAAGGCGTGGCACGACACGTCCGCGGAGGCCCGGGCCGTATTCGCCGAGGCCGACCGCGCCCTGCAGGGCCGCCTTCCGGACGGCGCCAAACTGAGCGAGCTCTGCTTCAACGGTCCGGTGGAGGTGCTCAACCGCACCGACGTGAGCCAACCAGCGATCTACACCTGCTCGGTGGCGGCGTGGCGGGGGATGCTGGCCAGATGGGGCGCCGCCAACGCGGTCGAGACGGGCGTCGCGGCGACGGCCGGCCTCTCGCTCGGTGAGTACACCGCTCTGCACATCGCGGGCGTGTTCTCGTTCCTCGATGGGCTCGAACTGGTAACCCTGCGCGGCCGAGCCATGCAGGACGCGGCCGAAGCTGTGGCAAGCGGCATGGTCGCGCTCATCGGGGCGACCGAAGAGCAGGCGGTCGCCGTTTGCGATCAGGCTCGCGGGGGCGAGGTCCTCGTCCCGGCCAACTTCAATGCGCCCGGCCAAGTCGTGATCAGCGGCAGCAAGGGGGCGTGCGAGCGGTCGGTCGCGGTCGCGACAGGGATGGGCCTGCGGGCAACGCCCCTGGCGGTGGCCGGGGCGTTCCACAGCCCGATTATGGCCCCGGCCGCCGACCGCCTAAAGACCGCTCTGGACGCGACCACGATGCACGAACCGGCCGAGGGGCCCGGCGGTCCAATCGTGGTGGTGAGCAACGTCACCGCCAAACCTCACGCCCCTGTGGAAGGGGGA
>DASPMT010000168.1:0-3885 GCA_035626935.1 Phycisphaerales bacterium
ATTTCCCGGCCTTCGACGCGACGCACGGCGCCGGCCTGGCGTTCATCGTCGACAAAAAGAGCAGCCCCACGCGCGACGCCCTGCGCGACCAGCTCAAGAAGCGCTGGCCCGACGCGGCCTGGGTCGCCTACGACGCGCTGGAGAACACCGCCGCCAACGCCGCGATCACCGCCGTCTGCGGCGGGCCCGCCGGCGAGGTGCTCGACATCTCCAAGGCGCGGGTCATCGTCAGCTTCGACCGCGACTTCATGCACGGCGAGCCGCTGAGCCTCGTCTACTCGCGCCAGTGGGGCGCGTGGCGCAGCGTGATGTCCACCAAGGACGAGATGTGCCGGCTCTACTGCGCCGAGTCGTCGTTCACGGGCACCGGCGGCTCGGCGGACCACCGCGTCCGCGTCGCGCCGTCGCAGATCCCCGCGCTGATCGTCGCGGTCGCCAGGAAGCTCGGGCTCTCGGGCCCGCTCGCCGCGGGCGTGGCCGCCGCGAAGGTGAGCGACGCGGGCGTTGACGCAAAGTTCGTCGACGCGGTCGCCGAGGACCTGGCGGGCGCGAAGGGCGCAAGCCTGGTGATGGTGGGCGCCAGTCAGCCGGCCTGGGTGCACGCGTTGGTCGCGGGCATCAACAGCGCGCTGGGCAACGTCGGCGCCACGGTCAGCTACATCCCCGCCGACGCCGAGCGCACCAGCGACGGCGCCGCCGAGCTGGGCCGGCTCGCCGGCCGCATCGACCGCGGTGAGATAAAGACGCTCGTCTGCCTGGAGACCAACCCGGTTTTCAACGCGCCGGCGGCCCTGAAGTGGGACCGGAAGCTCGCCCAGGCCGTCGCCGACAAGAAGCTGACGCTCGTTGCGCTCTCGGTCGACGACAACGAGACCGTCGAAGCGGCCAACTGGCGCCTCAATTGCGCGACCTACCTCGAGTCGTGGGGCGACGCGGTCGCCGCCGACGGCACGATGAGCCCGATCCAGCCGATGATCGCGCCGCTCTACGCCGCGCGCAGCGAGATCGAAGTGCTGGCGACGATCCTCGGTCAGGAGCCGGACGGTTACAAGCTTGTCCGTGCCGCGTGGTCAAAGGGCGCCGCCGCTGACTTTGACAAGACCTGGCGTCAGGCGCTGTGGAACGGCGTGGCGGGCAACGTCGCCGGGCCGGCGATGCCCGTCAACGTCAACCGCGCGGCCGGCATGGTCAACGAGGCGGCGGCCGGCGCCGCGCCGACGGCCCAGTCGCTCGACGTCGTCTTCGAGTGCGGCCTGATGGGTGACGGGCGCTGGGCCAACAACGCCTGGCTCCAGGAACTCCCCCACACCGCGTCCAAGGTCGTCTGGGACAACCCCGCCTACTGCTCCCCCGCGACCCTCGCGGCCCTGGGTCTGGGCCGGCCCGACATGACGGACAAGAAGCCGCACGGTGAGCTGGCTGAGGTCGCCGTCGGCGGACAGTCGATGGTGATCGCCGTCTGGCCCGTGCCCGGCATGCCCGACAACACACTGGTGCTGCCGCTGGGCAACGGTCGCCGCAAGACGGGCCAGGTGGGCTCGGGCGTCGGTTTCAACACGTTCTTGCTCAAGCCCGCCGGCGCGTTCAGCGCCTCGGGCGCGAAGGTGACCGGCAAGGGCGAGACGTACAACGTCTCGTCGACGCAGATGCACGGGTCGATGGAAGGCCGCGCCATCGTGCGTGCGATCGACCTGCCCGGGTACCGCAAGCACGGCGACCTGCCCGTGAAGGTCGAGAACGACCCGTACGGCCGCCCCAAGCGATTGAGCCTGGGCGAGCGCCTTGAAGGCGGCGACCTCAACCACATGCCGGCGAACGTCAGCGCCTACCCCAACCCGCTCAACGGCTCGCGCAGCGACCCGACAACGGCGGAGGGTGAGTACATCGACCCCGCGCGAGCCGGCAAGCGCGTCAAGCACGCGCCGTACAGCCAGCGTGTGCAGTGGGGCATGTCGATCGACCTCTCCGCGTGCAGCGGCTGCAACGTCTGCACCGTCGCCTGCCAGGCGGAGAACAACATCCCCGTCGTCGGCAAGGCCGAGGTGAACAAGGGGCGCGAGCTCCACTGGATCCGCGTCGACCGCTACTTCACCGGTCACGACCGCGACAACCCCAGCGGCATGGTCTTCCAGCCCGTCGCCTGCGTGCACTGCGAGAACGCACCGTGCGAGGTGGTGTGCCCGGTCAATGCCACGGTGCACGGTCCCGAGGGCAACAACTACATGGTGTACAACCGCTGCATCGGCACGCGGTACTGCGCCAACAACTGCCCCTACAAGGTGCGCCGCTTCAACTTCTTCGATTTCGGCGTCACCAAGCTCAACGGCGGGCTCGACCCCAACATCGCCGAGACTACGCCCGGCATCCTCAAGGACAACCTGCCGGCCAACCAGCACCTCATCCCGCCGCGCCTGCGCCACAAGCTCGACGAGATCCAGAAGCTGCAGAAGAACCCCAACGTCACGGTGCGCTCGCGCGGCGTGATGGAGAAGTGCACCTACTGCATCCAGCGCACCAACGAGGCGCGGATCGAGATGAAGCTCAAGGCGACCAAGGAAGGGCGCGTCTACGACATGGCCGCCGAGGGGATCCCCGACGGGTTCGTGCAGGCGGCCTGCCAACAGGCCTGCCCGACGAACGCGATCCACTTCGGCGACATCCTCGACCCCAAGAGCAAGGTCCGGCAGATGCGCGACCACGCCCGCAGCTACGCGTTGCTGGGGTACCTCGACACCCGCCCGCGCACCACGCACATGATCCGCGTGGGGAACCCCAACGAGAAGTACCTCAAAGCCCTGGCGACGGCGGGCGACCGCGACGCCGCGACGCGCCTGCATTCGCTGGAGTTCCCCCTCGCCGAGGACCACCACGGGCACGACCACGATCACCACGACCATGACCACAACCACGGGCACGGCGAGAAGCCGCACAGCTCGTTCATCGACCGGAAGAAGGCGGGCGAGAGCGGCTACCGCCTCAGCCTGTCGGTGCTGGGAGGCCACGCGTGAGCAACCGACCCGACGAACTGATGGCGCGTGAATCGGCGGGCCTCGCGGCCGCGCCCGAGCCCGCGCGCGTGTGGGACCCTGAGTCGGGAGACGGCTCGCTGAGCCAGGACCCGGCGCGGCGCGCGCCGCTGGTGCTCAACAACCGCTCCTTCTCGTGGATCACCGACACGGTGTGCGGCTACATCGAGAAGGGCCCCGGCCGCTGGTGGATGCCGACCTTCGGCGTCGTCAGCCTGGTCGCGGGCCTGATGCCGCTGATGATCCTCTACCTCATCACCACCGGCGTTGGCGTGTGGGGCCTCAACAACCAGGTCGACTGGGCGTGGGACATCACCAACTTCGTCTTCTGGATCGGCATCGGCCACGCCGGCACGCTGATCAGCGCCATCCTCTGTCTCCTGAAGCAGAAGTGGCGCACCAGCATCAACCGCGCGGCCGAGGCGATGACCATCTTCGCCGTCATCTGCGCCGGCACCTTCCCCGGCGTGCACGTCGGACGCGTGTGGATGGCCTGGATGCTCTTCCCCATCCCCAACAGCAACAGCATCTGGCCCAACTTCTCCAGCCCGCTGCTGTGGGACGTGTTCGCGGTGAGCACCTACGCCACCGTCTCGCTGCTCTTCTGGTACATGGGCATGATCCCCGACTTCGCCACCCTCCGCGACCGGGCCGCGCTGCGGCTCTACCGCGAGGGGAAGACCGCGGCGCGCCTGCCGTTTGTGGGGCTCCCGGTCGACAAGGTGCGCGCCTTCGCGTACGGCTTCTTGTCGCTGGGGTGGCGCTTCAGCTCGCGCCACTGGTGGAACTACGAGAAGGCCTATCTCATGCTGGCGGGCGTCAGCACGCCGCTGGTCCTCAGCGTGCACTCGATCGTGTC
>DASPMT010000169.1:0-9771 GCA_035626935.1 Phycisphaerales bacterium
CTCCCTATCCTTGCGGTTCCAAATGACCAATCTCTCCTCGCTCGTGGACATCCTGCCGCCCCAGACCCTCGCCGCCTGGGACTGGGGACGCTTCGGCATCGGCCTGATGGTGGTGCTGTTCGGCGCGGTGTGCGTCCTGCTGGTGCTGGCGATCCTGATCCAGAAGCCGCAGGGGGGCGGCCTGAGCGGCGCCTTCGGCGCCGGGGCGAGCGGCTCCGGCCAGACCGCCTTCGGCACCAAGACCGGCGACGCCCTCACGTGGATGACGATCATCATCTTCATCGCCTACCTCGGCGCCGCGATCGGGATGAACTACGCCATGAAGCCCGCGGCCCCGACGACGAACGTCCCCGCGGCCAGCGCACCGCCCGAGGCGCCCGCCAGCGGCGGCGGCGCAGCGCCGGCTCCTACGCCGAACCCCGAACCCGCGGCCCCGACCCCCGCACCCACGCCGACGCCCGCACCCGTCCAGCCGGAGAACACCGCGCCCCCCGCCACCTCGACCGCGACGGTCAAGCCCGCGCCGGCACCGGCAACACCGCCGGCCGAGCCGACGACGCCGCCCGGCAACCCGGCGCCCGCCCCCAGGTGACCGCGCCCCCGGCGCGGCACGCAGCCGCCCCGCGGCCCTCCGTCTCCCCGCGCGCCCGCGTCTAGTTCCCCCCCGTTCGCGTCCCGCGTCTCACGCCCGAAGGAGCTCCCGTTGATCCGATCGATGACCGGTTTCGGCGAGGCCTCCAGCGAGTCGGCGGGCGTCCATTACTTCCTCGAGATCCGCTCGCTCAACAACCGCTACCTCAAGGCGACCATCCGCCTTCCCGAGGAGTTCCAGGGGCTCGAAGCGGAGATCGAGGCCGCGCTGCGGGCGCGGATCACCCGCGGCAGCGTGACCGTCACCGGCTCGTGCACCGACCCGTCGGCGTCGGCCGCGTTCACCATCAACCACCGGGCGCTGTCGAGCTACATCGACCAGCTCAAGAGCACCAAGCAGGTGGCCGCCGGCGACGTGAAGATCGACATCGGCCCGCTGCTCTCGCTGCCGGGCGTCCTCCAGCCGCCCGCCGACGAGGAGACCCGCCACGAGCACGCCCGCGTCGCCTTCATGGGCCTGCTGGACAAGTCGTGCAGGGACCTTGAGAAGATGCGCGAGCGCGAGGGGCAGATGCTCCTGAAGGACCTGCTCGCCCAGCGCGACACGATCATCGCCCAGCTCGAGGTCGTCAAGCAGCACGCGCCGAAGGTCGTCAGCGACTTCGAGTCGCGTCTGCGTCAGCGGATGGAGACGCTGATGACCGAGATGGGGATGCAGCCCAGCCAGGTCGACATCGTCCGCGAGATCGCCGCGTGGGCGGAGAAGACCGACATCTCCGAGGAGATCACGCGCCTCTCCGGGCACATGGAGCACTTCACCGACCTGCTCACCGGCCCGAAGATGAAGGACAAGCCCGTCGGCCGCACGCTCGACTTCCTCGCCCAGGAGATGCTCCGCGAGGCCAACACCATGGCCAGCAAGAGCAACGACGCGGTGATCAGCCGCGCGATCGTCGAGGTCAAGGGCGCCATCGACCGCATCAAAGAGCAGGCCGCGAACGTCGAGTGACGCCCGGCCTGTCACGTCAGGGCGCCCCGCGCACGAGGCCCGTCAATCGCCGGGCATCCACGGCGGCAGGCCGCCGATCGATGCTCGCGCCTTCTCGCTCGTCGGCACCCCCCACTTCTCAAAGAACGGCCCCAGGTCCCTTCCAACGGCGCGGCTCATCCGCACCATCCACTGGTCGTGCTTGTCCATGTCGGTCTTCGGGCGCTCCGCCTGTTTTTTTCGGATGGCCGAGAACGCAACTGAGGCGGCGCGCTTCTTACTTACCACAAAGGCGCAGGGAAGGAGGGAGTAACGCGCAAGAGCCTGGCCCTGCAATCAACCAAACACGGTTCTTGACAGCGCCAAGGCACAAGAGCGCTCCTCCGCCTCACGAAATGGAGCATCCCCCCACCGGACGGAGCATCCGGCGACCGGACGGAGCATCCGGCGACCGGACGGAGCACCCCGTGAGCGAACAGAGCACGCCGTGAGCGGATGGAGCATTCCGCCACCAAACAGCCCATTCGCCCACTGGACAGACCGTCCCGTGAGGAAACAGAGCGCCGCTTCAGGAAAGCGAACAAGCCCGCTGGCACCCCCGGGGTGCAGCGCCGGTACAGGTTGCCTGCGCTGGTCCGGAGCATGAGCGGGCTGTTCGAGTAGCAGGTTACCGGAAGGACGGGCCTTTTGAGGCGAAGGGGCGGCGGCCCCGGCTCCTCACGGATGGCCGCCCTTGAAAGGTTCCTGCGCGCGGGCCTGCAGCCGCGGCCCGCCGCCGATCGGGCGTTCCAGTCCCTAGCAGGAGAAGTCGCATGGGCCGTTGACAGACCCCTGGGGTGCCGGTACATTGGGCCGCTGTTCCGTAAGGGGTGGGTGCCCTGACCGGAGTTCCTGGCTTGTTGCCTTCGCCGTTAGTGAGCGGCGGGAACTCTTGAAGGGAGTATTTTGTGTTATCTCGTACGTCCAATGTGTTTCTTCTTATCGTCGGAGCGCTCCTTGCCTGGTGCGTCCTGTGCGTAGCGCCCGCCCCATGGCGCACGGTGGGCTCGGCTGCCGCCGACCCACCGCCGTACCCGACCGCCTACGCGGACCTGATGAGTTCCGTGCAGGTGTCCGTTGCCGGCGATGCTCTGGACCTCGGCCTGTTCCTCCGGATTGATGAAAAAGATCTGAAGGTCGGCACCTTTAACGGCAAGATGGGCGCAAATGACAAGTGGTGCGTCACTATCGAGGTGGTGCAGGTTGAACCGGTCTCGTCGGACCAGTTTGACTTCAACGCCGAGGGGTGCGACGCCCGTGTGGTTCTCTGTAGGATCACGGGTGTCGCCGGTTCGGTGGACCTGATCGGGATGGCGATGCGCCCGCTCGACTGCGACTCGACTCAGATCTACCCACTAGCGCGGGCAGACCAGGTTGCGAACGGGTCTCCGACGCTCACCGACAAGATGCGTGAAACCACACGGCACCGAACCTCCACGCCCGCCTCGGTGCTCGACCATACCTACGACCTCGCCCGCGACCCCTCGGCGGCATGCGGTTCGCTGCCGGAAGCCGAAAGGTGCATCTGCGTTGCGCAGAAGAAGTTTGAAGAGTGCCAGGCATCGGCGGTGAAAAACTCCGCCATTTGCTGCGGTGTAGCCGTCGCGATCGCCCTTGCTGGGCTCGCGCTTTGCGGCGGCCCTGCTGTGGTTATTCCCGTGCTCGGTGGGATTTCCTGCGGCATCGTTGTCGCGTCTGTGCTTGCCGCGGAGCTCTTGGCCTGCACCGCGATCTTGTACAACCAAATCGATAACTGCATGAACAACTTTCTTCTCGACATGGAGGGGTGCGGCTGGCACTGGGCATGGACGTGATCCAGAACAGTGAAAAACGCGCGCTGGCACCTGTCGGCCGCGGCCGGGGAACTCTCCCCGGCCACGGGGCCGGGCTGCGTCTTTGGCTGTTCGCAGCCCCGTTGCTGCTGATGCTTCTGTTCACGGGTTACTTCCTGGTTCACGCCATGACCGGCGCTGCGCCCGCTCCGGATTGGGTTTACGCGACGGGGTTCGGAGTTCCGCTCTTTGTCGCCGTGGCGTGCCTGGCAATCCAACGGTTGGCGCTGCGCAGCCGGCGGCGGCGGCTCCGAAGTCATGAGTACATGCTCTGCCCCGGCTGCGAGTATCCGCTTCCGGTTGGCGCCGCCAGCGGGCTTTGCCCCGAGTGCGGGCGGCCATTTGAGCGCGGTGAGGTAATTACGACATGGAAGAACGCGCGCATGTAAACAGGGCCGTCGCCGCTGCGTGGTGGCGGGCGCTTCTTTTGACAATCAGCCCGGTGATTGCTCACCTGGGCGTGACGGCGTGGCTGGGACTCACCGGGCATCCGCGGGTACCGACCACTACTCCTCTTTACCTCTCCCTGATCCCCTTCGCGGTGGGATTCGCCGCGCTCGCCTATGTTCTGCGACAGGTGGTGCTGGTGCGCCGGCGCCTGCGCGAGCACGACTTCCGTTTGTGCGTGTGCTGCCAGTACCCGCTTCCCGCCGAACCCGCGGAGGGTGTCTGCCCCGAGTGCGGGAACCCCTACCGCCTTTCCGAGGCCGTCGCGGCGTGGCGTGAGAGTGGACGCTTGAGCTTCGGCGCGGCGCTGTCGGGGCGGGCCGGTCCCCCCAGAGCGGGCCGCTAAGCGGGTTCCACCCTCAGCCTCCGTGGGTCCGGGCGAGAGCGACGTCCGCAGGCCGGAACAGAACTGGCCCCGACCCTATCAATGGAGAGCCTTTGAATTGGTGGACAAACTGCGCCGACGTCACATCCCCGGCAGGTGCTTCTCGATCCAGTCGTCCTGCTTGAGCACGTCGGCCCGGCCGCGGCGTGCGCGGGCCTGCCCGACCCTCTGCGCCCGCACAAAGGCGCGGCGCGCAACCCAGAGCAGACGCCCGCTCAGCTCGGCGCCGCTGCCCACGGCCATCCCCTTGAGCACCTTCGCCGTGCGCGGGGTGTAGAGCGTGAGCAGCTCGTCCTCCAGGCTCAGGAAGACCGAGCTGCTCCCCACGTCCCCCTGGCGGCCGGCGCGCCCCTTGAACTGACGGTCGATCCGCTCGGCGCCGTGCATCTCCGTCAGCACGACCGCGAGCCCCCCCGCCTTGATCGCGGCCTTGTCCGGCTTGATGTCGGTCCCGCGTCCGGCCATGTTGGTGGCGACGAGGATGGCCGCGCCCGGTCCGCCCTGCGATGCGCTGCGGACAAGGGAGGCCTCCTCCTTGTCGTGCAGGGCGTTGAGGACCTTGTGGACGAGCCCGTTGGCGTCCAGCAGCCTGCTCATCTTCTCGCTCGCCTCGATCGACCGCGTGCCGACGAGCACCGGCCGTCCTTCGGTGTGCAAGCGACGGACCTCCTCGATCACCGCCTCCCACCGGGCGTCGCCGGTGCGGAAGACGCGCGGCGGGTGGTCGACCCGGGCGATCGGTTTGTTGGTGGGGATGCGCACCACGCGGCGCTGGTAGACGCGCTCGATCTCGACCGTCGCGTCCGCGGCCGTGCCCGTCATGCCGCACAGGAACGGGTACATCCGGTAGAACCGCTGGAAGCTCAGGCGCGCCAGCGTCTCGCGGTCGGCGGTGACGTCGAGCCCTTCCTTCGCCTCCACGGCCTGGTGCAGCCCGTGCTCCCACGACCGGTCGGGCATGAACCGTCCGGTGTACTCGTCGACGATGATCACCCGCCCGTCCACCACGTGGTACTGCTGCCCGTGCAGGTAACAGTGGCGCGCCACAAGGCCCTGCTTCACAAGCTCCTCGGCGCGGCGCGGCGCCCGCCACACCGCGTCGGTCAGCGCCTCGGTGAGCCCGCCCACCCGCGCCCGCCCTTTCTCCGTCAGCACCGCCCGGCGCCGCAGGAGGTCGACCTCGTAGTCGTCGCGCTGCACGAGCATCGAGGCGATCCGCGCGGCGTCCTTGTACACAGCCGCCATCTCGTCGCCGCGGCGTGCCTGCGCGATGATCAGCGGCACGACCCCCTCGTCCACGAGCACCGCGTCCGCCTCGTCGACCATGCACGCCGACAGCCCCGGCACGATCGGCCCGCTGCCCCCGACGATCGAGCCCTGACCGATCGCCACAAGGCCGCGCCCCTGCCAGGCGCTGGCGGTCTCGCCCAGCTTGATCTGGTCGCGCAGGTAGTCGGCGGTGATCTGCTTGGGCGTGCCGTAGACGATCGACTTCTGATAGACCTCGGCCCGCTCGCCCGGCTCCTGCTCCTGCACGATGGCGCCGCAGTCGAGCAGGCACCGCGAATAGATCACCGAACGGCTCTCGGCGTCGCGGGCGGCGAGGTAGTCGTTGACGGTGAAGACGTGCAGCCGCCGCCGGCGCCAGGCGATCAGCGGGGCCGCAACGCTCCCGGTGAGCGTCTTCCCCTCGCCGGTCATCATCTCGACGACGGCGCCGTGGTACATCGCCAGCGCACCCATGAGCTGCACGATGTACGCCTCCTCGCCGGTGGCTCGCCGGGCCACCTCGCGGATCACCGCGAGCGCCTTGCGCACCAGCTCGCGGTCGCTCTCGCTGCCGAGCCCCTTCGCGGCCGCCCGCGAGCCGACGCCGGCGCCGGCCCGCATCATCGCCTCGCGCACCTCGGCGACCACGGCGTCGAGCGCCCGCTCGCTGTGCCCGCGCATCGCCGGCTCGAGCAGGTGCACCCGCTCGGCCTCCGCCCGCAGCCACGTGACGTTCAGCAGCCGCGTCGCGCGGCGCAGCTTGACCCCCGCCGCGAACCGGTCGAGCCCCGTGGGCGCGGGCTCACGCCGGCTCCGTGTCTGGAGCGAGAGGTACAGCGACTGGTAACGCGTCAACGCCTGTGACATCAGCTCCTCACGCCTCAACTCCGGCTCCCCCGTCTCACAGGTTCACCCGGCCCTGCAACGTCTTGCGTACCCGGTCTACCACCTGCCACGCCAGTGACCGGCTGGGGAGCGTGAACCGGACGTAGACGCGCTCGCCGGGCAGGGCGTTGTTCTCCTTCAGCACGTCACCGCCGGGGTTGATGAACACGCTGAACGTGCGGCTCTTGGCCCCCATCGGGTTGCCCCGCTCGTCGGTCTCCGGCTCGACGGGCCCGCCGCCGCTGAACGTCAGCGCCCCGTGCGGCACCGAGCGCTGCCCGCTGGGAACCGGCGTCGCGACGCCGCCCTCGATCACCCTCGACAGGTCGCCGGCAAGCCGCAGCTTCACCACAAACGGCGCCGGCTCCTCCCCCTCCTTGGCGAACAGCCAGTTGGCATCGTCTTGACTCATCAGCGCGTGCACGCGCAGCGAAGCCGGATCGACCACATCCGCGAGGCCCTGGCCGCGCTTGACCCACATGCCCACCATGCGGGCCGGGTCGCCGTTGACCAGAACGCCGTCGACCGGCGCACGCACCACCAGTTCGCCGCGGCGGCGCTCCAGCTCCGCGATCACCGCGCGGATCGACTCGAGCTGGCGGCCGACAACCTGCTCGGCGGCGGGCTGCTCGCCGGCCCGCGCGTCGCGGAACCGCACGGTGTACTCCTCCAGTTCGGCGCGGGCCTGGGCGATCGTCGCATCGAGCTCCGGGCTCTCGACCACAAGGATCACGTCTCCGGCCTTCACCGGCTGGCCGGTGCCTACCGGCGCCTCCACCACCACACCGTCAACTCCCGCGAACACGCCCACGCGCGTCGTGCTCTCGATCACCCCCTGGGCCCTCCGCCAGTCGGGAAGCGGCACCGCCCCCACCAGCAGCCCCGCCCCGGTCAGCATCGCCAGCGTCACCAGCACCGCCCGCGCGCGTTTGTCGGACAGCTGCGGGCTCCCCGCGAGCCAGCCGATGAACGCGCCGGTCGGCACGAGGAACCACGCCGCGAACGACCACGCCGCGAGGATCACCCCAAGCCCAAAGAGCTGGCCCATCAGCCAGGTGAGGATGCCGAAGAAGACGACCATCCGGTAGACCATCGCCAGCACGCCGTAGACCAGCAGGATCCACCATTCCCCGCGTTGCTGAGTCACCGGCCGCACGTTCTCGACGCGGTAGACGCCCTTGAGGAAGACGTTCTTCAGCAGCGTGTTAGCCCGCTGCGAGAGGTTGGGAATCTCCAGCCAGTCGCTGAGGATGTAGTAGCCGTCGAACCGCATCAGCGGGTTGCCGTTGAACAGCACCGTCGTAATGCTGCTGGTGAGCATCACGTAGTATGCGAGCTGGTTGATCAGCGTGCCGTGCGGCGTGTTGAGCCACACCAGCGCGCACACGGCGGCCGCGAAGAGCTCGAAGAACATCCCGCCCGCGCCGACGGCCATCCGCTTCCATTTGCTGGGGAACGCCCACGCCGCCGACGCGTCGACGTAGGGCGACGGCAGCAGCACCAGCATCATGGCGCCCAGCTCGGGCACCTGGCCGCCGAACCGCTTGCAGATCACCCCGTGCCCCAGTTCATGCCACAGCTTGAGCACGATGTACGTCGCGATCATGTACGGCCAGGCGGACGGGTCGGTCACGGCGTCGACGCCGCTGACCATCCGGTCCCACTCCCACCCGACGACGCGGACCAGCGCGTAGAGCACGAACGCGCACCACGCGACCAGGCCCCACCGGCTGATGAACGGCCGGAAGATCGGCTCGACCGCCGTGAGCAGCGCGTCGGGGTTGAACAGCCGCACCTTGAAGTACATCAGGCTCACCGCCTGCTGCATCAGCCGCTTCTTGACGCGGTCCCGGCCGCGCCGCAGGAGCTGCTCGGTCTCGGGCGTCGCGTCGACGCTCAGGAGGTTGCTGTTGTAGAGCTGGCCGATCAGCTCGATCACCTCGTGCTGGGTCGGGGCCTTGTCGCCGAACTTCTCGAGGCTCAGCCGCCACGCCTCGTCGACCGTGCGCGATCCCTCCAGGGAGGCGATGAAGTCGTAGGCGACGGGGCTGAGCCTGTAGAACTGGTTGCTCGTGGGGTCGTGGGCGACGTGCCACCTGCGGCCGCGGTAGCGCTGGCGCGTCACCTGCACGTGCGCCCGCAGGCGCGGGCGCGTCGCGCGGAGCCGGTGCCAGAATGGGGAGAAGGTGGGACGTTCCATGAGAGAGGCACTAGGCACTGGGCATGAGGCACTCGTAAACCAGAACCCGAAGCCTCTTCACTAGTGCCCAGTGCCTAGTGCCGAGTGCCCCGTCTTTCCTCACCAAAGCCACAACCGAACCTGGTCGACGACGCGGCGCGTGCCGATCCACAGCAGGCTGCGCCGCCCCGCGTCGATCCGCACCTGCCCCTCCATGCCCGGACGCATCCAGTCGGCGGTCTCGTCGAGGTTTGCGCGCACCTCGAACAGGTTCTTCCCTTCCTTCGGCGTCGCCATCGGCACGATCGTCTCGACCGTCACGTCAAACCCCTCGCTCGGCCGGGCTCGCGTCGCGATCTCCCCTTTGGCGCCCGGCTTCACCAGCGCGATGTCGCGCTCGTCCACCTTCGCGACCACGATCAGATCGTTGAGCGGCGCCAGCAGGAAAAGCTCCTCGCCGTTCTTAACAGACGCCCCCACCTTGTCGCGCAGGTCGCCGGCGATCACCACCGCGTCCATCGGCGCAGTCTGAACCGCCAGTCTCAGCCGCGTCTCGGCCAGGGCCTTCTCGGCCGTCGCCCTGTCCAGGGCCGCCTGCGCCATCTGAGACTCGGCCGCCTTGTCCTCGCTCCGTGAGGACGACAGCTGCTTGGTCGCCTGCTGGATCTTCGCGTCCGCTTGGTCGCGCTGCAGAACCAATTCCCGCGTGTCCATCTCCAGGATCACGTCCCCCTTCTTGACGATCCGCCCAGGCTTCACCCCCTCGCCCAGCCGCGCCACCACGCCGTCGAACGGCGCCGCGACCGTGCGCTGCACGCGCGGACGCAGCTCCACCGTCGCGCCCACCCGGTGCTCGATGTGGAAGAACGTCACAAACAGCACCGCCGCCACCACCAGCACGGCGACACCCTTCCACACCGTGTGCTTCGGGCCCACCGCCCACGCCAGCGCCTTACGCGCATCGCCCAAGGCACGCCGCGGCAGCAGGCGGCTGTCGCTCCACTTGACCGCCAGCACCGGCGTGACCAGGTCCATCGCCGCCTGCAGCACCTCCACCCCGCGCAGGTCGAGCCCGCCCCCGGTCCCCTTCCCCGTCTTGTCCTCAGGACGCTTGAGCTCGACCAGCAGCACGCCCAGCGTCTTCTCGCCATCCCGC
>DASPMT010000170.1:0-2370 GCA_035626935.1 Phycisphaerales bacterium
GTCGACCGCGTGCGCAGCCGCTCCGATCTCAGCGACGTGCTCGCGCAGATGACCGCTGAGCTCAGCACGCTCCACCACTTCGTCTACGGCGGCGATCTGCGCGCATCGCAGGACAAGGCCGCTCTCGGTCACCTCGGCGCCGACCTCAGCCGCGACGAAGCGGGGGGCGGATTCCGTGTCGATCGCGTCTACACTTTCGACCCCGACGACACCGGAGCCGTCCCGCCGCTCGCGAGGCCGACCGTCAACGTCAAAGACGGCGACGTGATCACCCAGATCAACGGTGTGCCGACCCTCAGCGTTCCAAACGTCGCCGTCCTGCTGCGCAACCAGGTCGGCAAGCAGGTCCTCCTCCGCGTCCGGCCCAAAGGGGGTGCCGTCGAGCGCGACGCCATTGTCACGCCTGTCTCCGCCGCCGCCGCCGTCGAACTGCGGTACAACCAGTGGGAGCTGCAGCGCCGCCAGATCGTCGAGAGGGAGTCGGACAGCCAGATCGGGTACGTCCACCTCCGCGCGATGGGGCGCGGCGACATCGCCCAATGGGCGAAGAATTTCTACCCCGTCTTCAACCGCTCCGGTCTCATCATCGACGTCCGTCGCAACAACGGCGGCAACATTGACTCCTGGATCCTCGGTCAGCTGCTCCGCAAGCCGTGGATGTTCTGGAACCAGCACGCCGGTCGCGCACCGGCCTGGAACATGCAGTGGGCCTTCCGCGGGCACATCGTCGTCATCTGCGACTCCTTCACCGCCAGCGACGGTGAAGCCTTTAGCGAGGGCTTCCGCCGCCTGGGCCTGGGCAAGGTGATCGGCACGCGCACCTGGGGCGGCGAGGTCTGGCTCAGCTCCAGCAACACCCTGGTCGACGGCGGCCTCGCCAGCGCCGGCGAGTACGGCGTCTTCGGCGCTGACGAGAAAGGCCAGATGGTTTGGCTCGTCGAGGGACGCGGTGTCGAGCCGGACATTACGGTCGACAACCCTCCGCACGCCACGTTCAAGGGCGAGGACGCTCAGCTCAAGGCGGCGATCGACCACCTCAAGCAGCTCATCAAGGAGAAGCCCGTGACGCTGCCGGAGGTGCCGGCGCTGCCGGACAAACAGTTCCGCCGGTAGTCCGCGGCGGCACGCGGCAGCCCGTCATGCACCCGCGCGGACGGTACCGCCGTACACTGTGGCATGAGCGTGAACACGACCGTCTCCCCGTGTCCGGCGTTCGCTGTTAACAGACTCGTCACCTTCGCACATGTTGCTGATGTCGAGGCGTCGCTTGCCTTCTATTCGCTGCTCGGCTTTACCCCCGTGCACAGTATGAAGGACGGCAGCCGGCGTACGTTCTGGGCTCGGGCATCGAGCGGCGCCGCGGAGATCATGTTCGCGCAGGCGAGCGCGCCTGTGGACCCTAGGCAGCAGGCCGTCCTCTTCTACATGTACACGTCCGATGTCGCCGCGCTCCGTGCACACCTGGTTTCCGAGGGCGTGGCCGACGGGGGCGCCTACTGCGGTCAGGCAGGGCCCAACGACGGCCGCCGCGTCGTCTTCAACGTCGCCCGCCCGCACTACATGCCCGCGGGCGAGCTCCGCGTCGCTGACCCGGATGGGTACTGCATCCTCGTCGGGCAGTTGCAATAGCCCGGTGCGTTCTTAAGCGGCCTTCGCAGGCGTGCCGGTGGTCTTGCCCGCCCAGGCGGCGCACGCGTCGATTAGTGCGTTCTTGTTGATCGGCTTGGACTGGTAATCGTCACAGCCCGCGTCCGTGCACCGTTCGCGGTCGCCCTCCATGGCGTGCGCGGTGAGGGCGACGATCGGGCGGCGGTAACCGCGGCTGCGGAGCAGGCTCGAGGCGCTGTAGCCGTCGAGCTCGGGCATCTGCATGTCCATGATGATCACGTCGAACGGACGGCCCTGGGTCTCGGCGTCCTGTGCCGCGGTCACCGCCAAGGCGCCGTTGACGGCGATGGTGACGTCGGCGCCGGCGCGCGTGAGGTGGTGCATCAGCAGGCGCTGGTTGTCCGGGCCGTCCTCGGCGACCAGGACGCGTTTCCCGGCCAGGGGGCGAGCGCCGGCCGCCGGGTGGACAGCAGGGTTGGGAACGGCCGGCGGCGCAAAGGCAGGCAGCTCGCGCAAGGTCCCAGACTGGGCCGGGATGCGGGCGTCCATCTCAAACACGAACGTGCTGCCCTTGCCCGGCGTGCTGTGCGCGGTGATGGTCCCGTCCAGCAGCTTTGCGATGGAGAGCGAGATCGTCAACCCAAGGCCCGTGCCGCCGAACTTGCGGGTGGTGCTGGAGTCGGCCTGCACGAACGGCTGGAAGAGCCTTGCAAGCTGCTCCGGCGTGATGCCCAGACCGGTGTCGCGCACCTCGAAGCGCAG
>DASPMT010000171.1:0-2867 GCA_035626935.1 Phycisphaerales bacterium
ATATCACGTACCGAGACCTGAAGGACGCTTACCGTGAACAGGTGCGGGGGCTGTATGACGGCGGCGTCGACCTTTTTATCATCGAGACGTGCCAGGACCTGCTGCAGATCAAGGTGGCGATCAACGCCTGTCTTGAAGCGCTCAAGGAGCGGAACAAGGACACCAATGACGTGCCGATCATGGTGTCGGTGACGATCGAGACGACCGGCACGATGCTGCTGGGGACGTCGATCGAGGGGGCGGTGGCGGCGCTTGCCGAGTACCCGATCATGTCGATCGGGCTCAACTGCGCGACGGGCCCGGCGGAGATGACCGAACACGTGCACTTCCTGGGCAAGCACTGGCGGCGCCCCGTGAGCGTCGTGCCCAACGCCGGCCTCCCTGCGCTCGTCAACGGCAAGACGGAGTACCCGCTGGGGCCCCGCCCGTACGCCGAGGCCATGCTGAAGTTCGTGAAACAGGACGGCGTGGGGATCGTCGGCGGGTGCTGCGGCACGACGCCGGCGCACATCGGCGAGCTGGTCAAGGCGCTGGAAGCCGAGGGCGTGCGCGAGCCGGTGCGCCACGAGAAGACGGCGCCCAGGCCCGGCGTGACGAGCCTGTACGGACCGACGGAGTACCGGCAGGACAACTCGCTGCTGATCGTCGGCGAGCGGATGAACTCGTCGGGGAGCCGCAGGTTCAAGCAGCTGCTGGAGGCCGAGGACTGGGACGGGATCGTGAGCCTGGCGCGCGAACAGGTGCGGCACGACTCGGCGCACGTGCTGGACCTGAACGTGGACTACGCCGGCCGCGACAACGCGCGCGACATGTCGGAGGTCGTCAAACGTGTTGTGCGCCAGGTGGACGCGCCGCTGATGCTCGACAGCACGCAGGTGGCGACGCTGGAGGCGGGGCTCAAGCACGCGCCGGGCAAGTGCATCATCAACTCCGCCAACTTCGAGGACGGCGAGCACAAGTTCGACCAGATCTGCGCCATGGCCAAGGCGTACGGCGCGGCCCTGGTGATCGGCTCGATCGACGAGGACAAGGAAGCGTCGATGGCGCGCACGGCCGACCGCAAGCTCTCGATCGCGCAGCGCGCGTTCGAGCGGGCGACACAGGTGCACGGCATGGCGCCGGCGGACCTGGTCTTCGACCCGCTGGTGCTGCCGATCAGCACGGGCATGGAGAGCGACCGGCGGAGCGCGCTGGAGACGATCGAGGGCGTGCGGCTGATCAGCCGCGCGATGCCCGAGTGCCAGACGACCGTCGGCCTGAGCAACGTCTCGTTCGGTCTCAAGCCGGCGGCGCGGACGGTGCTCAACAGCGTCTTCCTGCACGAGCTGCGCGAAGCGGGGCTGACCAGCGCGATCCTGCACTTCTCGAAGATCCTGCCGAAGAACAAGATCCCGCAGGAGCAGTGGGACGCGGCGATCGAGCTGATCTACGACCGCCGGAGCCCGGGGGTGGACCCGCTCTCGAAGTTCATCGAGCTGTTCAAGGACGCGGAAGGATCGGGCGCGGCGAAGAAGGAGAAGAAGGTCCTCACGCTCGAGGAGCAGCTCGCGGCGCACATCGTCGACGGCGAGAAGGAGGGTTTGACGGCCACGCTCGACGCGGCGCTCAAGAAGTACAAGCCGCTGGACATCATCAACGACCACCTGCTGGGCGGCATGAAGACCGTCGGCGAGCTGTTCGGCTCGGGCCAGATGCAGCTCCCGTTCGTGCTGCAGTCGGCCGAGGTGATGAAGATGGCCGTGTCGTACCTCGAACCGCTGATGGAGAAGGTCGAGGGGGGCACCAAGGGGAAGATCGTGCTCGCCACCGTGAAGGGTGACGTGCACGACATCGGCAAGAACCTGGTGGACATCATCCTGAGCAACAACGGGTACACGGTGGTCAACATCGGGATCAAGCAGCCGATCACCGAGATCGTCAAGGCCGCCAGGGAGCACAAGGCGGACGCGATCGGGATGAGCGGCCTGCTGGTCAAGAGCGTGAACGTGATGGAGGAGAACCTCGCGGAGCTGAACGCGCTGTCGATCGACACGCCGGTGCTGCTGGGCGGGGCCGCGCTGACGCGTCACTACTGCGAAGGGCATCTGCGCAACGGGTATAAGGGGAAGGTCTTCTACGGCAAGGACGCGTTCGAGGGTCTGCGGACGATGGACCACCTGATGTCGGGCGACGTCGCTGTCCTCGAGGAGGAGATCAGCGAGCGGCTGCAGAAGCGGACCGCGGCCGAGGAGGTCGTGGCCCGTTCGCGCGCCGAGGCCGGTAAACGGATGGAGGCGTTCGCAGCCGGCAAGGCCGCGGGATCGGTCGCGGTGATCGAGAAGTCCGACGTCCGGACGGACGTTTCCGTGCCGCGCCCGCCGTTCTGGGGGACGCGGGTCGTCACCGACATCGGCCTTGAGCAGGTCTACCCGTTCATCAACAAGGTGGCGCTCTACCGCGGGCAGTGGCAGTTCAAGCAGGGGGCGATGAGCGACGACGAGTTCGAGGCGCAGATGGAGGACACCGTCGGCCCGATCTTCGAGCGGCTCAAGGAACGGTGCTCGCGCGAGAAGATCCTGGCACCCGCGGTGGTCTACGGCTACTTCCCGTGCAACAGCGAGGGGAACGACCTGATCGTCTACGACCCGCAGGACCACGACCGCGAGACCGAGCGGTTTACCTTCCCGCGTCAGGCGTCGCGCAAGCGGCTGTGCATCAGCGACTATTTCAAGGACGTCTCGAGCGGGATCAAGGACGTGATCGCGCTGACGTGCGTGACGGTGGGCAAGCGTGCCACCGAGGCCGCTCAGGAGCTCTACAAGGCCAACAACTACAGCGAGTACCTCTACCTCCACGGCATGGGCGTCGAGACGGCCGAGGGGCTCGCG
>DASPMT010000172.1:0-6220 GCA_035626935.1 Phycisphaerales bacterium
ACGGGCTCGATCCCGAGATGCTCGTGACGTTCTCCGGCAAGAACCTTGACGCACTGACCGTTCTTGAGAAGGTGCTTGAGAAGGTGTCCGGCGAGGCGATCACCAGCGACGAGCGCTCCACCTGGCAGGTGACGACCTACGGCACGATCCAGATCGGGCCGCGCCGCGTCCTCAACCGCAGCAAGCGCACCGAGGTGTACGACGTCTCCGACCTCCTCTTCGAGGTTCCCGTCTACGACGACGTCCCTGAGATCGATCTCGCGCAGGTGCTGCAGAGCTCCGGCGGCGGCCGGGGCGGCGGCGGCGGCGGCAGCGGCAACAGCATCTTCCAGAACGGTCAGCGCGGCGGCGGCAACCAGCAGCGCCAGCAGGAGCGCCGCACGCGTCGTCAGGAGCTTGTCGACGAGCTCAAGCGCCTCCTCACCAGCCTGGCCGAGAAGGACCAGTGGGAGGACAACGGCGGCAGCGGCGGCACCATGACCGTCTACCAGGGCAACATCATCGTCGAGGCGCCGGACTACATGCACCGCGCCATCGCCGGGTACGCCTGGTGGCCCGTCGCCAAGTCGGCCCCGGCCAAGGGACGCCGGTACGTCTCGCTGAGCGGGAACGTCGAGGCCGCGAAAGTCATCGGCCTCACGCCCTTCACCGAGACCGGCGCAGCCCCCGGCGGCACGCGCTGAGCGACCGGCTCACGTATACCACCGCACCCCCGGTCTCAGGCCGGGGTGCTTTGTTTTTGCGATCGTCGCGGGCAGGCCGGGGCGGTCAATTCCGGCTCAACTCGCCGTCGATCGCGCTCGTGAGCGCGGCATCGTCGGGCTCGACCTTCGGGTCGAACTTCGCCAGGACCTCGCCCCTGCGGTTGATGAGGTATTTGGTGAAGTTCCACTTCGGCTCGCCCAGCGGCTTCGCTTTGTCGTCGCCCGGGGTCGCCGCGGCCAGGCGCTTGTAGAGCTCGCAGGCGTCGGCGCCTGTGACATCGACCTTCGCGAACATCGGGAAATCGACGCTGTAGTTCTCGGCGCAGAACGCCTTGATGTCCTGCTCAGATCCCGGCTCCTGCCTGCCGAAGTCGTTGGAGGGGAAGCCGAGCACGACAAGCCCCCTGTCTTTCTTTGACGCGTAGAGGGACTGGAGGCCGGCGTACTGCGGCGTGTAGCCGCACTTGCTGGCGACGTTCACCACCAGCACCACCTTGCCGTGATAGTCGGCGAGGCTTACGTCCTTGCCGTCGATGCTCTTGACGGTCAAGTCGAGCGGACCGGACGCCTGATGCTTCTGTTCGGGCTCGCCGGGCTGCGCCGCGGGGGTAGCGGGCGGGGGCTCGGGGGGCTTGGTCGCTTCGTGAATAGCCTGGCGGACCTTGTCGGCGCCCTCTCTGGCGGCCTCGCCGGTTTTCTGTCCTGCCTCTTTGAAGGCTTCGCCTGTTTTCACACCGGCCTCTTTGAGCGCATCGCCGGTCTTGGATCCGGCCTCCTTGAGGGCGTCGGCCGTCTTCTGGATCTGCGGTTTCTGTTTTTCGCAGGCCGTCGTGGCGCTGAGGGCAAGGCCGGCGCAGGCCATCGCGAGGAGCGGTGGTTTCATAATCCTGCGCCGGGCGTCTCCGCGCGGCGCAGGGGGTGATTACTTGGTGGCGTCCTTCACCGCGTCCTTGACGTCGGCGGCGCCCTCTTTGGCGGCGTCCTTGACGTCCTTCACCGCGTCCTTGACGGCGGCGGCGGGCTTCTTCTCCTCGCAGGCGGCGAGTGTGCCGAAGGCGAGACCGGCGACGGCAACGGTCAACAGAAACTTCTTCATCTGGTGCTCCACGTTCTCGATGGGGTGCGGATGCTCAACGAACCACGTGCCAAAGAGTACGCACATCATTCATTTCCTACCGGCTGGGAGCGGTGTGCGACGGTCGTCGCCGTCGGGCGGCGGAGGGCCTTGCCCGCAGACAACGGCCGGCGTGCCGGTGCACGTGCCGGGCGCGATACGCTTTCCCGTGGTCCGCCTTCGACGCATCGTGAGGTTGGGGCTTGAGCCTGCGGGTGTTTCCGGCGGCGATGTCCGCGGGAACGGCTACGGCGGCGTGCCGTCGTTCCCCGGGTGGCCCCACGGCCGCCACGTTGAGGTCGAGGTCTGCTGCCGCGGCGAGGTGGACCCTCGCACGGGCTACTTCATCGACATCAAGGCGATCGACCGCGCGGTGCGGTCGACGCTGGCGGTGCGGCTCGCTCGCTCGCTGAGCGAGCCCGCGGAGCGCGAGGCCGCCGCTCTGGCCGCTTCGATCGGTCCGCTCGACGAGGCGCTGGGGCGCCGCGTGTGCTGGGTGCGGTGGAACGTGACGCCGACGTATTCCGTGGAGGTCTCACCGATGACCGCACCGACCGCTCCGTCCGCTCCCCCGTCGACCGCGCTGATCCGCCAGAAGTTCGAGATCGCCGCGGCGCACCGGCTGCACGTGCCGTCGCTCAGCGACGATGAGAACCGGCAGCTCTTCGGCCGGTGCGCCAACGCGAGCGCCCACGGGCACAACTACGTCATCGAGCCTTGCGTGCGCGTGCCCGTCGCGGGAGCGACGCCCGGCTTCGGGCTGGCGGACCTTGAGCGAGCGACGATGGCCACGCTGATCGACCCGTTCGACCACCGGAACCTCAACGTCGACTGCGTGCAGTTCGACCAGGCGCGCGGCGGGGTCAACCCCAGCGTCGAGAACATCAGCCGCGTCTTCTATACGCTCCTGGCGCCCGTGATCGCAGCGCACGGCGGCGGCGTGGAGCTCACGTCGCTTACGGTGTGGGAGACCGAGAAGACCTGCAGCACCTATCCGGGCTGAGCGGATGTCTACTTCGCGGCCTTCATGCGGGCAGCCGTTTTCCGGAGCAGCGGATGGTCGGCGCCGTGCTCAACGGTGATGAGGATCCACGGGCCCGGCGGTGTGTCGCAGACGGACAGGGCGATCGCCGGTGTCGCCGGGCCGGTTTGCTTGAGCGTCCAGACCTGGTTGCCCGACACGAGACCTCCCGCGGCCGTGAGCTGGTCCAGCGCCTTGGTCAGGGTTTCCGAACGCTCGCCGCGCCGCGCGGGGATCACCAGCACAAGGTCGGGCGCGGCCGCCGATCCGAAGCAGCCGAGCGTGCCCCGGGCCTGCAGGCGCGTCGAGAGCGAGCGGAGCGGCTCCGCGGCGCGGTCCTGCCACTGGTCGTACGCCTTATCCCACGCCGCTGTGTCACGGGTCTCGGCCGTGCCGACGGCGTCCACCGCGACACGGACAAGGCCCGCCAGCGTGCCCACCCCGCCGTCGCGCCCGATGATGCCCAGGCCGCCGTTGTCAAACCGCAGCGCCGCCGCCCAGTGGGCGCCCTTCACCGCCGCGGCGTCGGTTGACGTGCCGACCCATCCGGGCGCGATGAGCGCGACGGGCTTGGCCGGGGCCGGCGTTTGCGACCGCGCGGTTGTCAGCGCCTTGACGCTCATCATCGGCGGCAGCTCGTCGGACGATGGAGGGAGCAGCGTCCCCCGCAGTGAAACGACGCGTGCGTTGTTCAGTGCGAGGCGGTGGAGGGTTCGCTGCACCCAGGGCGCATCGAACAGGGGTTCGGCCTTGGCGCGCAGCTCGTTGAGGTCGATCGTCAGCACCGCGCCCGCTTGCTCCTTCTTTGTCGCGTCAAGGTGGCGCCATCCCGGCGGCAAGTCCGCGTCCATCGGAATGCGCAGGCCGGCTGCCGGCGCCGCGGGAACCAACGAGCCGCCGCTTGCGACCCATCCGTGTGAGACGGTTCCGCCCGGGACCGGGCCGTCGCGCCCCATGACGCCTCCGGCGCGGAGTATGGCGGAGATCACGTCCGAGCCGGCCGACTCAGCGCTCAGCGAACCATCGGGTCCCGCCGGGACGGTCCGCCCTGCGTGGTTGAGGTTGTCCCAGAGCACCGCGACAGGTGCACCGCTCGGCGTCGGCTTGACCGGCTGGGAAACCGACAGGGCGAGCAGCGCGGCGGCGAGCGTGGTGGTCACGGGCCAGTGTATTCACCGCGCGCAGCCCCCCGTCCCCCCCCGTCCCCCCCGCCGCCCCCGCCGCCCCCGCCTCGGGACCGGGTTCGAACCGTTACCATCGCCCGCGTGCCACGGAGTGTCGACATCCCCGTTCCGCAGCGTGTGCTGCTTGTTCGTCCCAGTGCGCTGGGTGATGTTGCTCGCACCGTGCCGGTGCTCGCCTCGCTGCGGCGGGCGTGGCCGCTGGCGCGGATCGACTGGCTGGTGCAGAAGGGTTTTGAGGGGGCGGTGGAGGCTCACCCGGCGCTGGCGGGCAACGGGGGGGGTGTCGTCCCGTTTGACCGCAAGCGCTACGGCCGATGGACCAGCCCGGGCTCGCTCGCGGCGCTGATGTCCTTTGCGCGTTCGCTCCGGGCGGAGCGGTACGACGTGGTGATCGACGCGCAGGGTCTGCTGCGGAGCGGCCTGCTTACCAGGGCGACGCGGGCGCGCGTTCGCGTCGGCTTTGCCGACGCGCGCGAGGGAGGGTGGATCGGCTACTCCAGGCGCGTGCGCGTCGAGCGGTCGGTCCACACCGTCGATCGCATGCTGGCGCTGCTCCCGGCGATCGGTGTCGAGCCGGTGAAGGACCTGCGGCTGTACGCCAGGGTGGAGGAACTCTCGGCGGTGGACGGGGAGATCGGCGGCCGGTTCGCCGTGCTCGCGCCCACGAGCCGGTGGCCGGGGAAGCAGTGGCCGGCGGAGCGGTACGTCGAGGTCGGCGCGGCGCTGCTGGACCGGTCCGGTTTCGAGCGGGTCGTGATCGTCGGCGGGCGCGGCGAAGAGGAGCAGGTGGCGTCGCTCGTCGAGTGGGGGAGGGAGCGGGGCGCGCGGGTGGTCAACCTGATCGGGCGCACGAGCGTTGCGCGGCTGATGGCGGTCGTGGCGCGCTGCGGGCTGCTGGTCGGTTCAGACTCCGCTGCGCTGCACATGGCGGTGGGGTTCGGCCGGCCGTGCGTTGCGCTGTACGGGCCGACCGATCTCGCCAAGGTCGGGCCCGCGACGGGAGGGGTCACACCGGCGGCGCCGGTGGTCGTGCTGCAGCGCGTCGCTCCGGGCGAGCCGCTGGGGCACAAGACGCCGGAGCCGGGGCGGACGTATATGTCCAGAATCACAACAGGCGACGTCATCGACGCCGCCTGCTGTGCCACACGGTGACATCCGGACATTCCGGATGACCTTGAACGGCTTACTTTATCGGCACCGTGATGCTCCGGCCATCAGAGGAGCCTGCTGTTGCTTCGGCTGCGCCGGTGAGCACGCGCACGGTGAGGCCGCGCGTGGGCGCCGCGAGGTTTCCTTCAGTCTCCTTCACCGAAACTTCAACGTTGTCACCCTTGCGCTCGGCGACGAACGTGGTGAGCCTGTACTCGCCGCCGCGGTAGCCGTGCCCGTCGCCGGCGTCCTCGTACAGCGTGCCGGTTGCTCGCCCCGCGTCGTCGAGGTTCACGACCAGCGTCAGCGGGTCGAGCGGTTTCTCGCCGGTCCACTGCACGACAGGGCCGAGCGGAACGATCGCGCCCGGGCGCACCTTCAGCACGGGGAGGGCCTTGTTGCCGTTCTCGCCCACGAGCTCGAACGCGCGCCACGCGCCGTTGTCCGCCCTCGGCTCGACGGGGACGCGCGAGTGGTCGGGCTGAAGGCTCGGCACCACCAGGAGGTCGGCGCCGACGAGGAAGCAGTCGTCCTCGCCGCGCAGCACGGGGTCCGCGGGGTCGGCGAAGAAGACCGGACGCACCACGGGCATGTTGGTCTTCGACGCCTGGTGGAAGAGGGTGTAGTAGTACGGCAGCAGGCGGTAGCGGCGCTCGAGCGCGAGGCGGCAGGCGGTCTCGGTCTCGCCGCCGAACGCCCAGGGCTCCTTGTCGATGTTCCCTTTGCCCGTGTGCCCGCGCGCGAAGGGGAGGAGCGTGCCGACGCCGAACCACCGCGAGAAGTGGTCGGCGCGTTCCTTCGCGTCCTGCGGGCCGTTGCCGTTGAAGCCGCCGATGTCGGGGCCGCAGAAGGGCTGGCCGCTGAGGCCCAGGTTGAGCGCCATCGGGATCGATTGCTCCAGGTCGTTCCAGTCGGCGCTGTTGTCGCCTGTCCAGGTCGCGGCGTAGCGCTGGCTGCCGATGTAGCCGGCGCGGGTGAGCACGAAGGGGCGCTTATCGGGGAGCGCGGCCTTGATGCCGTCGTAGGTTCCCTTCGCCATCATCATGCC
>DASPMT010000173.1:0-8966 GCA_035626935.1 Phycisphaerales bacterium
GCGGCATCTTCCTTTGCACGCCGGTCCAACCCGCCCATGAACGTGTCCACCGATCCGAAGAACGAGTTGAACATCTCCCGGTCCTGGTCGGAGAGTCCGGCAGCGTTCCGCAGTTGGAGCCGGGCAGACTCGATCTGTTTCCGGCTCACATCCGGGTCGGTAAAAGCCTTGCTCATGCCGCTGAACGCGTACTTCTGCAGCACGCCCTGGAGCATCCCAACCTCGGCCCTTTTCGACGGATCGGCGGCGACCTCGATCTGCGATTGGTCTCCGCCGCGCCAGAAGAGATTCTGCTGGCCCGCGCCGAAACCGGGCATCAGACGGATCATCGCGACCGACTTGCCGCTGCGTACTTGCTGCTCCGCGGTGGCAACGTCGGCGGTGTGGGTTTCGAGCTCGGTTGCGCCTGCGAGCGTTTTCAGAAACCCCCGCGAGCCGTCGGTGTTGTCATCGTCCACCAGCACGACCTTGATCGCGGAGGCGGACTCGTCCCCGCCGTTACCCGTGCCACCCAGGATCCAGCCGAAGAAGATGGCGAACAGCACAGGAAAGATGAAAGTGAAAAAGAAACCCGCCTTGTCGCGGAGCAGGAGCTTCAGGTCTTTGCGGGCCAACGCCCAGATTGCGTTCATAGTGCGTCAGTCCCTGATGGTCCGGCCGGTCAGCGACAGGAACACGCTCTCGAGATTGGGGGCCTTGATCGACGCCGTGTCGACCCCGCCGGCGTTCACCGCCGACGCGAGCGCCTGGACCGGCTGGCGGGTCTCGATCCGTTCGGGCAGATCCGCGCCGCGCCTGTGAATAACCACGGTGCTCAGGCCGCCGTGGGCCTCGGTGAGGCCGCGCACCGTATCGAGCGCCAGCAGACGCCCGCGGTCGACGATCGCCACCCGGTCGCAGATCCGCTCGGCTTCCTCCATGTAGTGCGTGGAGTAAACCACGGTCGTCCCATCCCGCTTGAGCCGATCGACGATCCCGAAGATCGCCACGCGCGATTGCGGGTCGACGCCGGCAGTCGGCTCGTCCATGAACACTACTCGGGGGTTGTGGAGCAGGGCCGCGGCGAGGTTGAGCCGGCGCTTCATGCCGCCGCTGAACCCGCTCACGCGGTGCCTCCGCCGGTCGGCGAGCTGCACCGTGTCGAGCACGCCCGAGACCCGCTCGGCCAGGTCGCGGCCGCGCAGGTCGTACACGGCGCCGAAGAACCGGAGGTTTTCCTCCGCGGACAGGTCGTCGTAGAGCGCCAGCGATTGCGGCGCGACGCCGATGAGGCGACGGACGCGCGGACTGCGCGGGTCGCCGCCGGTCCCCTCCCGGCCGATCACCACTGACCCCTGGTCTGGGGCGAGCAGGCCGGTCGCGATGGAGATCGTTGTGGTCTTGCCCGCGCCGTTAGGACCGAGCAGCCCGAAGCACTCACCGGCTTGCACCGTAAGCGCCAGGCCGTCGACGGCCTTGATCGAGCCGAAAGACTTGTGCAGCCCGGTAATCGTGATCATCGGAGGCAGCATACCGGGTTGGCGGAGTTCCGTTGCGACCGCCAAAGGCGCTCACACCGGCAACGTCTCCAACACCTGCTCCACCTGCTTCCACGTCTCGCGCACACGCGGCGCGGAAAAGTCAAAGTGAAGGCCCGCGGCCCTAAACAGGTCGGGGAGCGGCCGGCTCCCTCCCAGCCGGAGACCCGCCTTGTAGCCGCGGATCGCCCCTTCGGGGTCGGCGCGGTAGTTGGCCCACAGCTGCAGCGCCCCGAGCTGGGCGATGCCGTACTCGATGTAGTAGAACGGGCTGGTGAAGATGTGCAGCTGCCGATGCCAGAGAGAGTCGCGGGTCGCCTCGAGCCCCGACCAGTCGACGTCGGCGTAGAACCTGCGGAGCAGGCCGACCCAGACGTCGGTCCGTTCCTGGCGCGTATGCCCCGGGTGCGTATAGACCCATTGCTGAAACTGGTCGATCACCGCGATCCAGGGCAGGATGACGGCGATCCCCTCAAGATGGTTGCGGCGAGCGCGGTCGGCGTCGGCGGCGCTGTAGAACTCGTCCAGGAACGGGTGGCTCGTCAGCTCCATGCTCATGGACGCGACCTCGCAGAACTCAAGCGGGATCTCGGCCCGGTACGCGACCAAAGGCTCGGTTCGGCAGAGCAGCGCGTGGAAAGCGTGCCCCGCCTCGTGCACCATCGTCTCGACGTCGCGCTGCACGCCGGTTGCGTTCATGAAGATGAACGGCACGCGTTTGCGGTCGCGGTTGGCCTGGTAGCCGCCGGGAGCTTTCCCTTTGCGGCTCTCAAGGTCCAGGCACTTCTCGCCGCCCACACCCGCCTTCAGTGCGCCGAACAACGTCCCAAGGCTCGGGTCCATCCGCTGGAAGACACGGTGGGAACGGGCGACCATGTCGTCCGCGGTGCTGAACGGCTTCAGGGGCGGCCGGCCTTTCACATCGACCGAGAGGTCCCACGGGCGCAGACGGGAGAGGTTGAGCGCCTCCGCCCGCTGGGCGTTGAGCCTTCGCATCGCGGGCACCACGTTCTGCTCGACCGAACTGGCGAACGCGTCGCAATCGGCGACGGTGTAGTCGAACCTGCGCTTGGCCTTGTGGGCGTAGTCCCGGTAGTTCTCAAACCCGGCGTTGAGGGCGGTCTGATGCCGGATCTTCAGCATGCGGTCGAAGAGATCGTCGAACCGCTCGCGCTCCTGAAGCCGTCGCTCGGCGACGGCACGGAACGCCTCCTCGCGCAGCGACCGGTCGGTCTCCTCCTGGTACTTGCTCATCTGCGGGAGCGTCTTCTCCTCGCCGCGGAATCTTACGGTCAACGACCCGGCGAGCTGCTGGAACTCCTGGGCGAGCTTCGTGAGGTCTGTCTCCAGCGGCACGTTCTCAGGCCGGAACAACTCGACACCCAGCCGAAGGTCGCGCAGCAGCACACCGTACCGTTCCGAGTCAAGCTGCGCAACGGCGGGGTTGGCGACGATCTTCTTGTCCAGCTCGAACGAGACGGTCTTCAGCTTCGGCGCCACATCCTCGACAAACGCCGTGTACGCCGCGTTGGCCGCCTGGTCGTCGGTGTGGCAGGTCATGTTGATCTCCAGCGTGGCGCCCGCCTCGCTTACGGCGGCGTCGAGCTCGCTCCGATCCAGCAGCAGCTGCTGCAGCGCCTTGACCCCGTCGACGGGCCGCTCCAGCAGGCCGCGGTACAGCGGCTCGAGCTGCTCCCACCTGGTCGCGTCCAGCGAGGCGGGCACGTAATCGGAAGCCGGAGGAACGGGGCTGAGCATCGGAGTCGACTCCACAAGGAACAGGTCACCACTCGACCGAATTAAACGTGCCTGACCAGAGCCAGGTCTGGAGGAAGATCACCAGCGTCGCGCCCGCGTGCGCCAGGGCAATGGTGCCGGTTGTTTTCCTGTCGCGCCCGATGAGCAGGTGAACCGTGAGCAAGTAGACACCCACGGCCGCCGCCAGCTTCGCCAGCACCGACAGCATCAGAAAGAAGCCGTTGTCGGTCCCGATCGGGATCCGCAGGTTGAACACCAGCAGGAAGGCGCCGATGCACGCCAGCAGCCGGGCGGCGCCGAGGTCGACGCGGCCGAACGGTCGCTGCTGCAGCCAGGCCGCGAACCAGACGGCGACAAGGCCCGTGCCCACCGACGTTGCGGACTCGATCACGACGAGCAGGCAGCGCTCCAGCCTCACGCCGAAGGGGGTCTCGGGCTTGGTGTTCCAGCCCGCCGCCAGCAGCGCCGACGCGACGAGAACGATCCCGGTAATCGTCGCGGCCTTCTGCGTCATCCCCTTTTCGCGCACGACCGGCTCGGGCCCCGGGGCGACGACCTCCTCGCCCAGCTTCGTCTTCACCTTGCCGCCGCCCATCATGTCGTATCCGCACGCCATACAGACAACCGTGCCGGGAGGGAGCGCCTTACCGCACGAGGGGCACGGCTGGTCGTCGTTGTCGTCGAGGAGCGATTTTCTCGGGGGCTCACCGGCCGGAGGAACCGGAGGGGAGACGGGAGCCGGTCTGTCGATCTCGTATCCGCCCATTCAGCGGCCCCCCTTGGCGATTCCGCGGGCCGCCGCACGCCCACCGCTGATGAAGAACTCCATGAGTTCGTGCCCGTTGCGTATGTGCAGGTCCGCTTCTCCCGCGTGAGCCTCGTCAAACAGACCGGTGCGGTGTGCGCGGACGTAGGAACCGGCCATGGCGAAGGGTACCGGGGTAGCGTCCTGTTTCCGCGTAGGAGAAAGCGTGTAGCGATCGGGCAAGATGAGCATCCGCCAGCCCTCCCCGGCTCCCCCGCCCGTCCGTCGACCCCTCTCCGCGTCGCCGAACGACATGAGCTTCTGCAGCATGGGCGCCGCAACGCCGGCGTCGATCGCCTCGATTGAGGCGACTTTTCCCTTCCAGTCGCCCACCAGAGCGGCTTGGCTCGGACCCTCCGCATGGCAGCACACCACGTCGAAACGGTCCAGCGCATCGCACGCGGCCCGTCCTTGGCCGCTGTAATCGCGGCCTTGTGAGGCGGCCCCCGCCACGTCGAGCTTCTCCCACCCGATCAGCGCCGCAGTGCCGCGGATCAGTTCCGCGCACGCGACCATGGCGCCGCGGCACCCAAAGCGTGACGCGAACGTCGGCATCGCCGGCCTTGTTCCCTGTCCGCAGAACCAGCACATGTTCACCGGACGCTTCCCCGCGGCCCCCCGCGCCGCGTTCAGGGGGTGCGATGGCAGGAACTCTGCGGACATCTCCATAAGACGGCAGAGCACATCCGCCGACGCCTTCGCCGGCCCCTCCCCCTCCGGCAGCGAGACATCCCACGGATGTCCAAGCACCTTAAGAGGAGGAACGGTCTTCACGCCCTCATACGTGCGTCCCGACGAGTCGATCAGGATGCTGCTATTGGAGGTGCCTGGGTAGATCTCGAGGGCCGTCATCAGTTCCCACTCTTCTGATCGCCAGTATCCGGCAAGGTCCGTCGTGAGCGCTCGCGCCTCCGTCTCCGTCAGAGCGTCCGCCAAATGGCCGAGCATCATCCCTTCATCAGCCGCCCCCTCTTCACCGACGGTTACCAGATGGAGGTGGAAGGCCCAGGCGCGGGTGGTCATCGGGACGCCCAACGACGCCGCTTCAAGCGGCGCACGGCCGGTGTGATAGAGCGTGGGGTCGTATCCCAGCAGGCACATGGTGCATACGTCACTGTCGGCGGGCCAGCCGCTGGGGGTCGTTCGCACCGTTCCCAGGCGTCCGAGTTGCGCCACCGCGTCCATCGTCGGCGTCCTGGCGGCCTGCAAAGGTGTGCGGTTGCCGAGCGCCGCGAGAGGCAAGTCGGCCCCGCCGTCGATGATGACGATGCCGTATTTCACGGGCAGAAGATAGGGTCGCGCCGCCCCAAAGAAGGTGTCAGGGACCGCCCATGAGCGACACCAGATACACGATCGAGGCGCGGGCCGCCGAGGCAGCCCAGCCGATGATCGGACCGATGATCTGCATGCCGAAGATCAGCATCACGAACAGACCGACGATGCCGGCCTGAGGCGTGCGGATGAACTCCCGCAGCGCCGGCACGAAGCTCGCCAGCACCGCCGAACCGTCCAAGGGCGGGATCGGCATCAGGTTGAAGATCACGCCGATCAGGTTGATCTGGAGGCCCAAGGTAAACACCACATAGGTGTACACCATCGCGTCGCCGCTCAGGAAGCGGAGCGACAGCGCAGCGCCGACCAGGCACACCAGGCACAGCACCGCGTTCACCGCGGGTCCGGCGAGCGCGACCAGCGCGTCGTCGTGGCGGCGGCGGAACCTGGAAGGGTCCACGGGCATCAGGCCCCAGGTGATCCCAACCATTGCGAGCATCACGAAGCTGACGATCCCCATGTGCTTCATCGGATCAAGCGTCATGTGGCCGAGCAGGCGCGGCGTGTCGTCACCGCACTTTATCGCCGCCCAACCGTGACCGAGCTCATGGAGACAGATCGAAACGATTACCCAGGTCAGCCACGCCGCCAACGCCACGCTGCCGATGGAAGCGACGCTTGGGAAAGCGTCGTTGTACATGTGCACGATGCGCATACCCCACCATTTGTCGAGCATCGGCGGCTCCTTGGGTTGAGCGTAGCGGAAAGAAAAAGGCCCGGCGTTTGCCGGGCCTCTGAAGCGAGATCTTGGGGGTCTCAGGCGGCCTTCTTGGCCGACTTGAGCGCGCCCACGGCCGTCTCGACGATCTTGTCGAACGCCTTGGGGTCGTGGATGGCCACCTCGGAGAGCATCTTGCGGTTGAGCATGATGCCGCTGAGGCGCAGGCCGTTGACGAACAGGCTGTAGCGCGTGCCGCGCATGCGGCAGGCGGCGGTGATGCGGGTGATCCAGATGGAGCGCATGTCGCGCTTGCGGAGGCGGCGGTCGCGGTAGCCGTAGACCCCGGCGGTCATGACGGCGACCTTCGCCTTCCACTTCTTGCTGCCGCTCTCGCCCACGTAACCGCGGGCTTTCTTGAGCAGACGTGAACGGGCCTGAGTGCGGGCTGAGCCCTTGCGGACGCGTGGCATATCGAGACTCCAGACGGTGCCGGTGCGGGGAGGGCTTCAAGCCCTTCTTTGGTCCCGACAGGCGGGTTGTGAAATCAAACGGTCGTTACTTCTTGGCGGCGGCCTTCTCGGCGGCCGCGGCCTTGGCGGCCTTCTCGGCCTTGAGAGCCTTGCTCTGGGCGGGGGTCGGGCTGCGCTTGATGGTGGCGCGGTCCTGGTTGCGCCCGCGCAGGCGGCGGTGGAGTTGGCGCTCGAGCGCGCCGGCCTCGGCGTTGGACGCGAACTTGTCCTTGCGCAGGCGGCGCAGACGGTTGGGGCTCTTGCCCGACTTGAGGTGCTTGCTGTTGGCGCTCTTGTGTTTCACCAAGCCAGACTTGGTGATGCGGACGCGCTTGAGGAGACCCTTGTGCGGCTTGTTCTTGCGCTGCATGCGCGAAACTCCGTAAGGAGGGACTGAATACCGGCCACGAGCCGCACACGGGCAGAACGGGCAGGGCCGCGATCATAGCGGTGTAAGGGGGTCTGGTCTAGCCGGGCTTCACTTGGCCGCCGTTTGTGGGCGGTAGCAAAACACCCGACCGGTTCGATCAGGGGCAGACGAACGCATCAGCCTTTGCCGGCTGCTCGACGCCTTTGAGCGGATCGGTCTGGGCCGGAGGCCGGCCGTTGCTGACCTTGGCGATGAACTCCTCGATCGAACGGGGGAGCCAGATGTTGTCGCCACGGACGACCGGCGACGTAGTCCAGACGGCGTGGCCGTCGGAGAAAAGGACGTTCTGACCCTGTCCGCGGTGGTTGGGGGAGTTCTCGTTGATGTAGATGACCCGTTCCCCGCGGAACGCACGCAGGACGGCCGGGTTGCGGTCGGAGAGGACCACGAACGCATCGCCGGGTGAATCGAGGCGAGGGCGGTCCTTCGCGAAAAGGTTCTGGTAGGAGTAGGAGACCTGCTCCAGGCTCTGCCAGTCCTCGCACCCTTCAGTAAACCGGCACTCCTTCGACGAAGGGTTGGCGCAGCACCCCATCTGCTGCGGCTTGGTGAAGCCGGTGCGGGCGAGGGTGAAGAGGTTGGCCGAGTTGCTGCGATCGGGCTGGCCGACGTTCCACCACGTGCGGCCGGCGGGCGACTCGGTGGCCATCGGAAGCGAGGCCTGGCTGTCGTTTCCGTACATGGCCAGCGCGCTGCCGATCGCGCCGAGGTTGCCGAAGCAGGCGGTCTGCTGCGCACGCTGGCGCACCGACGACATCGCCGGCCACGCGACAGAGACGGCGACCAGGAGCAGGGCCGCGACGGCGCCGATGTCGGTGAGGCGAAGGCCGCGGCGCTGAGGCGCCGCGGGCTCATGGATCTTCATGCGGCGAGCCTGACCCTGCGCCTCGGTCTCGATCCTCGCTATCGCGGCGCGGACGAGCTGATCGGTCGATACCTGCGAAGAGACGGGCGCCGGCGCTTCCAGCAGCGAGAGCAGCTGCACGTGTCGCTCGGCACGGGCCCGCACCGCGGCGGGCACCTTGCGGGCGTCCCACCCGTGCGCTACCAGCAGCTCGAACGCGTCGGCGTCCTGGTCGCACAGGTCGTAGCGCTGCGCGTGGCCGGCGGCGGCGATGCGGTCTTTCGTGCGGCGTACTGACTCGTCGACGCAGCAGCACGGGACGCTTCCCTTCTCTAGTTTCTCCAGAAGCGCGGCGACTGTTCGGCAGCGCTCGGCGTGCTCGGGGGCGAGCGAATCGATCCGGTACCCTCTCTCCACCAGGGCGTCAACGGCCTCGCCGCTGCGCGGGCAGAGTCGCTGGTGCTGCTCGTAACTGGGAGAAGAGGCGTCGGCGCTCATCGCTGGCTCTTTTCCTTGCTGACCGATTCCCACTTCTTGGCGAACGACGCGACGGCGGCGTGAAGGCGGCTCTTGACGGTGCCGAGCGGGATGTTGAGCGCGTCGGCGATCTGGCTGTACGACATCTTCTGGAAGTACCCCAGAAGGAGGATCTCCCGTAAGAGCAGAGGCATCTCCGAAACAGCCTGCTGCACCATCGCGTCCCTCTCCGACGTGTTCACGGACTGGGCGGGCCCGGGGCCCTGCATCTGCATCAGGTCCACGAACGTGCCCTGATCCCCGTCTCCACCGACGGGGGCGTCCAGATCCAAGGTTCTTCGACGCGCGTTCTTACGCAGCACATCGCGGGCTTTGTTCGCGGCGATCGTAAAAAGCCACGGCTTGAAACGCCGGGACGCGTCGAAGGTCCCAGAAGAAAGGTGGATCTGCAGAAACGTTTCCTGAAAGACGTCCTCCGCGATCGAGCGGTTGCCGGTCAGATGGTAAAGGAACCGCATCAGGTCGTCGTGGTGCCTGCGGATCAGCGGCTCGAGCGCGCCCGCTTCGCCCGTCCTGTAGGCGGAAAGGAGTTGTTCGTCTGTGCGGGTGTCCAAAACGGTTTCCGTGTGGGGG
>DASPMT010000174.1:0-3119 GCA_035626935.1 Phycisphaerales bacterium
CAAAGAAGAAGCTCCCCGTCAAGACGATCGGCATCGTCGCGGCGGTGATGCTCGTGGAGGCCGTCGGCGTTGTCTTCGTCTTCAAGGCGATCTCCCCCAAGACCGGCCATGCCGCCGACGCCGCTCACATCGTCAACGACGACGGCGACACCCCCAAGGAGATCAAGGTCGTCGAGGACAAATTTCAGAACATGCGCAACAGCGAGAGCTGGATGTGGCAGGTGAGCGTCGTCGTGAAGGTGAAGAAACGCCACGCCGAGAAGGTCGAAGGGATCCTCAAGGCGCGCGAGGCCGAGATCAAGGACGAGATCCGCAAGATCGTCGGCAACACCGAGCACACCCAGCTCAAAGAGCCCAACACCGAGACGCTCAACCGCAAGTTCACCGCATACTTCAACCAGGTCGTTCCCGTGGATGAGAAGACCAGCGAGCCGCTCATCGAGCGCGTCCTCATCCCCAAGTGCTTCGGCATGGCCGCCGACTGATCAATCTTGGATTCCGCCTGATCGGGTGTCGGCGACGCGCAGAATCTGCCTGCCGGAGCGTGGTCCTCTGCGCGACCGCAGGCGCAGTTTGTGCATTGCCCCCCGCGAGGGTGCCGATGCACATGGACCGCCCGGAGGGCGGCTCACGCTCACGCTCCCCCCGGGTGGAACCCATGTCTGACCAGACCAATCCAATCCCCGATCCCGCCAGCGAGGCCGACGACGCGGCGATTCAGGCCGCCCAGGCGGCGATCGCGATGGCCCGTCAGGCCAACGCGGCGCCCGCTCCTGTCTCCGCCGCCGGCCCCAGCGTCGCGAAGTTCCCCTCGTTCGACAGCGTCCCATCGATGCGCATGCCCGAGGGGATGGACCTGCTTTCGGACGTCAACCTCAACGTCAAGATCGAACTCGGCCGCACGAAGATGCTGCTCGAGGACGTGCTGAAGCTCGGCGAGGGGACGGTGGTCGAGCTCGACAAGCTCGCCGGTGACCCTGTGGATATCTACGTCAACGACCGGCCCGTCGCGCGCGGCGAGGTGCTCGTCCTCAACGACAACTTCTGCGTCCGCATCAGCGAGATCCTCAACAAGGACGGCGTGGACAAGCCGATCGGCAAGCGCTGAGCGCCTCTCAACCGTGAATCACAGCGCCGGCGGAGCCGGCGGGACAGTCCATCGATGAGCAGGATGCTCAAACTCGTCGCGCTCGCCGCGGTGCTCGCGTTCCCCGCACTGGCGGACGTTCCGCAGCCCGCAGGTGACGGTGCCCCCGGGTCGACGCCCGTTGCGCCCGCGGCTCCCGCCGCATCCGCATTGATCAAGGAATCCAAACCGCTCTTCCCCGCCGGCTATAGGGCTCCGCAGGGCGGCGCGCCCAAGCCGCAGCAACGCACGGCAGAGACAGGGGGAACCGGGGCGCTGACGGCGATGGCTGTGCCCCTTGCCGTGGTCGTCGGGGTAATCCTGATCGCGAGCCTGCTCTTCAAGCGCGCCGTCAAATCGGGCGGCTCGCTCGCCTCGGCCATCGGTGCCGGCGGGCGCGCGCCGGCCGGCCTGCTCGAGGTGCTCGGCCGGTACCCCGTCGCGCGCGGGCAAACGCTCGTCCTCCTGAAGCTCGATCAGCGTGTACTGCTGCTCTCCCAGACCCAGGCGACCCGCGGGCACGCCGGCGGCTTCGCAACCTTGAGTGAGATCACCGACCCCGTCGACGTCGCGTCGATCCTCGCGAAGGTCGGTGAGAGCGAGGCGACCGGGCCCGCCAGCCGCTTCAACGCGTTGCTCGCCGAGGCGAACGGCGAGCACGATCCGCTGCCGCGTCCCACCGGTTTCCGGCGCCTCGCGGCGATGATCAACCCGCAGCCCGTGTCGTGGCAGGAGCCCGAGCCGCCGGCCCCGACGCAGCCTGAAGGACCTGAGGCGACCGCGCCCACCATGCGGTTCACCGGTGTTGACTCACTGCGTTCAAGGATCGCGGCGATGAAGAACGCGGGAGGTGAGCGGTGATCAGGTTCCTGGTATTCATCGTGGTGGGGCTCGGCCTCGCGCTCCCGGCGCTGGCTCAGGTCGGCCCGCGCCTGGACGACGCGCCCGCCGCGCCGCTCGCTGCGCCGACCCCCGCCGCCGCGCTCGCTGCGGCGCCGGCTTTGGAAGGTCTCAATCCGGCATCGATCCTCGGAGAGGCAGCGCGCGCCCTTCCCGGCGGCAATGGAGCCGGCAGCTCCAACGGCCCCAACTCCGGCGGGCTCTCCACGGCCCTCAACGTCGTGCTGGTCCTCACGGTCATCTCCCTGGTCCCGTCGATCGTGCTGATGTGCACCTGCTTCCTCCGGATCGTCGTCGTGCTGGGCCTGCTTAAGCAGGCACTGGGCACGCAGCAGATGCCCCCAAGCCAGGTGATGCTCGGGCTGTCGCTCATCCTGACGATGGTGGTGATGGCCCCGACCGTCGACCGGATCAACCGCGAGGCCGTCGCGCCCTACAAGGCCGGCACGATCACCAGCTACGACCAGCTCTGGGACGCGAGCAAGAACCCGGTCCGTGACTTCATGTTCGACCAGATCGACGCCACCGGCAACTACTCGTCGCTGCTGATGATCATGAACTACCGGGGGATCGACACCTCCGACCCGTCCAAGCTCACCCGCGCCGACGTGGACATGACGACGCTCGTCCCCGCCTTCGTGCTCAGCGAGCTGAAGGTCGCGTTCCTGATGGGCTTCCGGATCATGCTTCCCTTCCTGGTGATCGATCTGGTCATCAGCGCGATCCTCATCGCGATGAACATGATGATGCTGCCGCCCGTGCTCATCAGCCTGCCGTTCAAGCTACTGCTCTTCGTGCTTGTCGACGGCTGGCAGCTCGTCGTCGGCTCACTGCTGCACAGCTTCCACACGACCGCGCACCCGCTCCCGCTCCCGCCTCCGCCCCCCTCCGGGGCGACCTCCATGCTCCTTGAACACACCTACACCCTGCTGCACGCAGGAGGGCTCGCCTGATGTACTACGACGAATCCGTCCTCGATACCGTCCGCGCCACGCTCCTTGTCACACTCCAGGTGGTGATGCCAATCCTGGGCGCCGCCGTCGTGATCGGACTGCTGATCAGCATCCTGCAATCGGTGACGCAGATCCAGGAC